>JAFUZB010000229.1 GCA_017476845.1 Clostridia bacterium | reverse complement strand
GCCTTCCGCGGCGGTTCCCTGACGCCCTGGGGCGGCGAGAAGCTCATGACGGTCTACGGAAAGCCCATCGAGGACATCCCCACGGGCGAGAGCCTGGAGTGCAGCTGTGTGCCGGACTTGGAGAGCGTGGACGATACGGGCGCACAGCTCAGCTACCTCGTGAAGAAGTATGGGTTCCCCTTCGTCGGACGCTTTGAGCGCGAGGCCTTCCCGCTCCTGCTTAAGTTCATCGACGCCAAGGATAAGCTGTCCATTCAGGTCCACCCGGACGACCGGTACGCGCATGACAATGAGCACGGCAAGCTTGGAAAGACCGAGGCCTGGCTGATTCTGGACGCGCCGGAGGGCAGCCAGCTGGTCTATGGGATCAAGCCCGGCGTAACCAAGGAGGAGCTGCGCGCGGCCTGCGAAAAGGGGAGCACAGTGGAGGAGCTTATCCGCTTTGTGGATGTCAAGCCCGGCGATGTCTGCATGATTCCCTCGGGCTGCGTGCACGCCATCGGCGCGGGCATCATGCTCTATGAGATCCAGCAGTCCTCGGACATCACCTACCGTTTCTATGACTGGGACCGGGTGGACAAAAACGGAAAGAAGCGCGAACTGCACCTGGAAAAGGCACTGGACGTGACCGATCTCACGATTCAGCGCGATCCCATTCCCGCACCGGAAAGTGGCGTAGCCAGGGTGCTGGACGAAACCTATTTCACCCTGGACCTCATGCATGTGGACGGGTCCGAGAAGGTACCTGCCATAGGCGAGTTTGGGATTCTGACCGCCCTGGACAGTGAGCTCACACTGACCTGGGAAGGCGAAGAAATGACGGTGCACAAGGGAGAAACCCTGTTTGTCCCAAGAAGTGCACCGGCGCTTACCCTGAAGGGACAGGGCTGTGCGGCGCTGTCGATGCCAAGATAAACAAGGCGGGCCAGCCGATGGGCTGGCCCGATTCCAATGGAGGGGAGAAAAGCATGACTGGACGCGAAGCCGTGGAGGAAGGAAGAGCGCGCCTTGAGACACTGACACCCCTTTCCGCGGACTGCGGAAGGCTGTGCGATGCAGCTTGCTGCAGGGACCTGGAGGGGGAGGAGACAGGCATGCTCCTGTTCCCCGGGGAGGAGGACGCGTACCGGAACCTGAAGGGATGGAAGGTGCGGGAAACGGCGCTTGGGAGCATGGTCGTCTGCCCAGGAACATGCGAGCGGGAGATGCGGCCGCTGTCCTGCCGGATTTTTCCCCTGCTCCCCGTTATGCGCGAGGGCAAGGTCAAGGTCGCGATGGACCAGAGGGCGGGCGCGGTCTGTCCGCTCTACCGCGAGGGGCTGAAAAGTCTCTCGGAAGACTTTCGCCTGGCGGTTCGGGAAACCGGGGAAGCGCTGGCCGAAAGCGAGGAGGGACGCGCGATCCTTGAGCGATTGACGGAGCAGAACGATGATTTGAAGCGCATGCGAAGCGCTTTTGGGGCCTAAGGTCAGAGCCTAAAGACCCTACCCGGATGCGTAGGAACGGGATGCTCGGGGAGCGTCTCGGGATAGCCGAGGACGCAGAAGCCGATGCCTTCATAATCGCCCTCAATGCCGGCCTCATGGAGGATCGCTTGGCCCTCCTCGTCCTGGAAGACCTCCTTGGCGCGGTGAATCCAGCAGGCACCCAGGCCGAGGGCCTGCGCTGCGAGAAGCATGTTGCCGATGACAAGGCTCCCGTCATACAGGTAGGTCCCCACCTTTCTGTCTGCGAGGACAGCGAGGATGACGGGCGCACGGTAGAAGGGGTCCGGGCGGTCCCGGAAATCGTACTTGCGGTTGAGCACCATGAGGCGGTCCCGCACCGCGCGGTCTGTGACGCAGAGCACGACGGGGGACTGCAGGTTCATACCGCTGGAGGCGGAAAGGCCCGCCTCAATGACTGCGGTAATATCGTCCTGCGTCACGGTGCGGTCGGTGAACGACTTGCAGCTGCGGCGGGCGAGAATGAGATCAAGGAGTTCATGGGACATAGGGTACCTCCTGGAATACGGAATGCAGCTATCATAGGACGGAGAAGACACATTGTAAACAGGCAGGAGGTTTGACATCCTACGGCCTGTCCCCTATACTTCGAAAAAAACAGGAACTAACAAGAAAGCGAGTGGAATCAGCTATGCGCTACTGTCTTGCCATTGATATCGGCGCCTCCTCGGGCAGGCACATTGTCGGCTGGGAGGAAAACGGAGAGATCAGGACCGATGAGGTTTTCCGCTTCCCTAATGGTGTCACCGAAAAGGACGGGCACCTAACGTGGGATATTGACGCCCTGCTCGGCTATGTGAAGGCCGGCATTTCACAGGCGAAGGAAAAGTACCCGGACATCTACAGTCTCTCCATCGACACCTGGGGCGTGGATTACATTCTCATGAAGGGCGATGCGCCGGTGCTCCCGGCCTATGCCTACCGCGACAGCCGTGTGGAGACGAGTATTCCCGCGGTCCACGCGATCGTGCCCTTCGCTAGGCTGTATGCCCATACGGGGATTGCCTTCAACACCTTCAACACGGTCTATCAGCTCTATGCCGACAAGCAGGCGGGACGCCTGGAGGGCGTGACCGATTTCCTGATGATGCCCTGCTATCTCATGTATCGCCTGTGCGGCGTCAAAGCACACGAGTACACGAATGCCACAACCGGTGGACTTGTGAGCGCAAAGACAGGTGCCTATGATACAGAACTCATAAAGGCCCTGGGTCTTCCGGCGCATCTGTTCCCCGCCCTCAAGCAGCCCGGAGAGCTTCTGGGAACCTACGAAGGCATCCGTGTGGTCCTGTGCGCCACCCATGACACGGCCTCTGCCGTGGAGGGAATTCCCATGGACGAGGATGCCCCGTATATCTCCTCGGGCACCTGGTCGCTTTTGGGTGTGAAAACCCCGAGCCCCCTGACGGACGCAGGCAGTCTGGAAGCCAACTACAGCAATGAAGGCGGCGTGGGATACAACCGGTATCAGAAGAACATCATGGGTATGTGGCTGGTCAACCGGCTGCGGGATGAGATCTGCCCGGGAAAGTG
>JAFUZB010000018.1 GCA_017476845.1 Clostridia bacterium | reverse complement strand
TCTTACTGAATTCCAAGATTTCTTCGCACTTTTCCGTATGATGTACCCATCTTGTCTATTGACGATTTTATGGGTCTGTACTTTTTTCAGGGGCTGACCCCATCGGCATGTAGGTGAACACAGAGAGTACTCTGATAGACAGACGATCTCTCGTGACAATATACGAGCATAAACACTCAGTACCTCGGAGCCCCTACTTCCCAAGGGGAGGGCAAGGGGCCGCGATACGCGCCCCCGGCCAAAAGGATGTTTCCGTGTCGGCTATCAAGGGGATCCCGTTTTTATCCCTCCCACGGGCTGTGGGCCCAACCCCAGCCCGCGTGAGCATAATCGCGGTTCACCCCTTGACATCCTCCCGCTCCAACTTCTATGCCTCTGCCATTCACCTGGAAAGAGAACGTCGTTGCGAGCATGTTGCCACTTCAAACACTGCGATGGTACGGGATCAGCGACGACTTGCATCCATGATCTTCAGGAAGAAGTATTCATCGTCCTTGAAGCCATAAGCTTGCCAACGGATTGTCTTGATTAGCCTGTTTGTTCCTTCCACCTTTCCGCTTGACAGATGGCTCTCTGCGTGGGTCAGGATCCCTGAACGGTGGTTCTTCAGCATGTTACCAAACCATTTGAAATGGCTGTTACCCGTGGCATAGCATACTGCAATGATATGACCGATCATCTTCTTCATCACATCAGCATCCGTTGTGGTAAATGCTTCCTTGAGCTCCTCCTTGATCATATCAATGGTAAGAAACAGCTTGTTTTCCGAGATAAGCTTATCGTAAATCTCGGTGAGAGCCTTCTTTACCTTCACCTCGGGAATATCGAAAAGCTGGCTTCCGGGCTTGATGACCTGTCCCATCAGAGCATCATGCGCCTCTAAGCTTTCACGGCTGGACATTAGGATGTACTTTGCTCCTTTCAGGTGCTTTGCTTCATCCACCCTTCCTTCCGCTATAAGTCGCCTGTACTCATCCTTTCGAACTTCAGACACAACCTTCTCATTGAAGTTCTTGATGATGTGGAAATAGTCGAACACGACCTTGATGTCTGGGTAACGTTCCTGGAAGGCTTCACAGTAATCAGTGTTCATATCACAGGCTACTGCTTTGACATGTTTCATCCAGTCCTTTCCGACCCAATCCATGAACTTGTATACGACATCCTTCTTCTTCCCACGAGCAACTTGAAGGACATGTCCTGTAGTCAGGTCAATGATGATGGTGGCATATTGGTGCCCTTTATGGAGAAGGAACTCATCAATCCCTATGAACGGAGAATAGACCGTTGGGGGCTTCATCTTGCGCTTACCATCTTCGCCTTGCTCAGTATACTGTTCAAGCAGGCGCTTCTTATCGATATCTTTGATGATTCCTTTGTCAGTTTTGGTGATTGTAGCGATATCCTTCAGCGTAATGGTGCTCATGCCCAACAGATCTTTGATGAGATTTTCTAACTGTTGTGTAACCTTATGGGCATCAATCTTAAAGGGGATTTCCTCGCTCACCTTATGCCTGCATTCTGGATTTGTGCATTGATATTGTTGCCGGTCCGCACGCAAAACAGTACGGGATGTGCCAAAAGGTATGTGCAATACATCAATTTGAGTTGTCCCATTCTTCTTCAAAAATGCTCCACATATAGGGCAGAAGACTGGTTGCAGGCCCATGTTGTCTGCAACTTTGCAAGGGAACACCAGCATCTTCCGTTTCGCACCGGACTTGTCCTTCTTTTGGCTATTGAACTCACGGAATGCTTCATACGCTTCTCCAGTTTGCTGGAATGCAGGCAATCCACAGTTGAAGATCATTACTCCTGGTGGTGCAAAAGGAGCAACAGTCGGCGTGGTTTTATGGTCTTCCATTGGGATGGTCATCTGCTTATAATTGGTGGCGGGCATGCTGGTATCTCTCCTTATATGCGTTTTAGATTGATACCCTAGCATGCTATGATTGTTTATGCAAGAGGGACTTTACCGCCTATAGCCCCCGAAAAAAGTCTAGAGCCAAAATTTCCCGAAACAAACATGAGTTATGTTCTGTCCCCATAACCGACTTACTTCTTTTTCGCCTGCTTCGCCTTCTTGGCCCCCGCCGCGGCCTTCCTCCCGCGCTCCAGGACCGGCGCAAGATACTGTCCTGTAAAGGAGGTACTGCACTGCGCAACCTCCTCGGGGGTTCCCGTCACGACCACCTTGCCGCCCTCGTCGCCGCCCTCGGGACCTAAGTCAATGAGATAGTCCGCCACCTTGATGACATCCAGGTTGTGCTCGATGACAAGCACCGAGTTTCCGCTCTCGGTCAGGCGCTGGAGCACCTGAATGAGGCTCGCCACGTCCTCGGAGTGAAGCCCCGTCGTCGGCTCGTCCAGGACATAGATCGTCTTTCCCGTCGCCTTTCTGGAAAGCTCCGTGGCCAGCTTGACCCGCTGCGCCTCGCCGCCAGAGAGCGTCGTTGCCGCCTGTCCGAGCTTCATGTAGCCCAACCCAACGTCCGAGAGTGTCTCCAGCTTGCGCAGGATCGGCTGATGCGCATCAAAGAAGGTCAGCGCCTCCTCGACCGTCATCTCCAGGATGTCATAGATGTTCTTTCCCTTGTAGGTCACCTCCAGCGTCTCGCGGTTATACCGCTTGCCGCCGCAGACCTCGCAGGGCACATAGATGTCCGGGAGGAAGTTCATCTCGATCTTCACCAGACCGTCGCCCTGGCAGGCCTCGCACCGGCCGCCCTTGACGTTGAAGGAGAAGCGGTTCTCCTTGTAGCCCCTCGCCTTGGCCTCGGGGCTCATGGCAAAGATCTTCCGGATCATATCAAACAGTCCCGTGTAGGTGGCCGGGTTGCTCCTGGGCGTGCGGCCGATCGGACTCTGGTCGATCATGATGATCTTGTCGAGCTTCTCCTGGCCCTCCATCCCGTCAAAGTCGCCGGGACGGGTCTTGGCGCGGTTGAGCTCGCGGGCGAGGAACTTGTAGACGATCTCATTGACCAGGCTGCTCTTGCCAGAGCCTGAGACGCCCGTCACCACGCACAGCACACCCAGTGGAATCTCCACGTCGAGGTTCTTCAGGTTATGCTCTCTGGCCCCGTGGATGCGCAGCATCCCCGTGGGCTTGCGGCGAAGCGGCGGCAGCGGAATGCTCCGCTTCCCCGACAGGTACTGCCCCGTGATGCTTTCTTCGACCGCCTCGATCTCCTCCACCGTGCCCTGGGCGACGATGGTTCCGCCGTGCACGCCCGCGCGCGGGCCCACATCCACGATATAGTCGGCCGCGCGCATCGTGTCCTCATCGTGCTCCACCACAACCACGGAGTTGCCGAGGTCACGCATATGCTTGAGGGTGTCAATGAGCTTCTG
>JAFUZB010000017.1 GCA_017476845.1 Clostridia bacterium | reverse complement strand
GATGCAGCCATTGCGGACGCGATGTTTGACAGTGCCGCGCAGCGCGTACGATTCCTGACAGACTGTGCCACGAAGCTGCTGGCACATCCGGAGAACTATGCGGCTGTTCCTTATTCTCTGCCAAATGCAGCAGATGACGGAAATTGGACGGCTAAGGTCATCTACGCCGACGGGACAGACCCCGAGAATCCTGTGATTATGGAAAAGCTCGGCTTGCTGTCCAATCTCTCTGAGACCATGATCTCGCTGTGCCCGACACTGGGCGCTTCTACAATCTATATCGGCTTGTCCGAGGGAGTCCATCTGTCAGTAAGCGATACTTCGTCGAGCTGGTTTGTGGATGGGAAACCGAGGACCTATGATCCGAGGCAGCGTGGCTGGTACCAGAAAGCAGCGGAAAAAGGGACTCTTGTATTTACGGATGGTGAGTGGGATGCCAACACAGGCGAGTATTGTCTTGAGTGCGCCATGCCGGTCTATGGCCCGGAGGGAAACCTTGAGGCCGTGGTAGGCACCGATCTGTACCTGACGGAAATGGATCAGGTGATGCAGAGCCTGTCTATTGAGGGCGAGCACTTCCTGCTGGTGAATGAACTCGGCCATGCAGTGCTTGCGCCACAGGCAGAGGCATTTCCAATGGAGGAAAGCGATCAGGAAGCGGATCTGCGCGAATCCAAAAATGCGACACTTGCTCAGGTGATCACCAGCGTTTTGCAGGGAGAACAGGTCTCCGTGAACCTGGGTGAGCTCTCAGATGGGAAATACTATGTGACCGCGTCGCCCATACCATCTACAGGCTGGGCACTGGTGTCCGCGTTCAGTGAGCAGATTGCCGCGCAACCGGTCACTCTGCTGCAAAGCAGCAATGAGGAGATCCACCAAGAGGTTGTGGCGACCTATCAGGAAAAGACATCGAGCTTTCGTACCATGGCCATCGTGCTTTTGATCGCAGTGATGTTGCTGACGCTGGGCGGAGCGATTATATTAGGCAAACGGATCGTAAAACCCCTCAACACCATCACCGAACGTATTTCTGAACTCAGCGAGGGAAACCTGGAGTTCAAGATGGAGGATGCCTACCGGACAGGCGATGAGGTGGAAGAGCTGGCGAAGTCCTTTGCAGCGATCTCTCATAAGACTGTGGAATACATGGAAAAGGTGGTCCAGGTGACTGCCGAGAAGGAGCGCATCGGTGCAGAGCTTTCTCTGGCCACACAGATTCAGGCGTCCATGCTGCCGCATATCGTTCCCGCATTCCCGGATCGTAAGGACTTTGACATCATCGGCAGCATGGATCCGGCCAAGGAAGTGGGTGGAGACTTCTACGATTACTTCCTCGTGGACGATGATCATCTGTGTATGGTGATAGCGGATGTATCCGGTAAAGGGGTACCTGCCGCACTGTTCATGATGGCAAGCAAGATTATCCTGCAAAGCGTGGCCATGATGGGTCACTCTCCGGCGGAGATCCTGCGCCGGACCAATGATGCAGTCTGCTCCAACAATGAAGCAGAGATGTTTGTAACCGTATGGCTTGGCATCCTGGAACTTTCCTCCGGTAAACTGACCTGTGCCAATGCAGGACACGAGTATCCTGTGTTTAAGCGTCCGGATGGAAACTACGACTTGTATAAGGATCGGCACGGATTTGTCATCGGAGGCATGGAGGGGGTCCGGTATCGGGAAT
>JAFUZB010000228.1 GCA_017476845.1 Clostridia bacterium | reverse complement strand
TACCTGTGTGGGAGCGCATCCTGCGCGGGATCCCGGCCTATCGGCTCAGCCGCGACGGAGGAATACGCGAATGGCAGGATGACCGCTTTGAAGAGCGCTACGATCACAGACATCTGTCGCATATCTATCCGGTCTTTCCGGGGACGGAAGTCCATCGCCTGCACCAGAGGGAACTTCTTCCTGCATTTGAGCGGGCGGTCAGGCTGCGCGAGATTGACGCGCAGACAGGGTGGTCCATGGCCCATATGGCCGCGATCTATGCCCGTCTGGGCAAGGGGGAGGATGCCCTGGAGAGCCTGGACAAGATGTCGCGCGCCTGCCTGACCAACAGTTTCTTTACCCTGCACAACGACTGGCGCGGAATGAATATCTCCTGGAATATGGACCCCGCGCCGGTGCAGCTGGATGCCATCATGGGCTATGTCAATGCTGTGCAGGAGATGCTGATTTTTGCTGCCGAGGATGTGCTGTTCCTCCTTCCGGCGCTGCCACAAAGGCTGAAGAAAGGCGAGGTGCGCGATTTTCGCTATCCGGGCGGATACATTGATATGCGCTGGGACTGCGAGCAGGGCGAATTTCATGCCACGCTTCGTGCGATACGCACCCATACGATCCGTCTTGTCGGGCCGGAGGGCTTTCCTGCGAAGTGCACTGGGGAGGCAGTAAAGCAGGATCCGGAGAATACGGCGCTCTGGCAGGTGACGATTCAGTAAAACGGCAGGGTGGAGATCGGGACATAAGTGCATGGCCAGTGCCCAAACCGAACTTCTACCGAAAAGCTCCGGGTCAAATGACCCGGAGCTTGACTTATGATTCGTATACCGTGCTTCCGTCGGGACGGAGGATGCGGAAGGGCTTGAGGCGGCACCGCTCGGGAAGCAGCCACGTTTCTCCCGGACGAAGGTCAGGAATGGGCGTTATGCTTCTCCCGACCTTTACGGTATAGCCGCGAAGCATGTAGCAGGGGATATCGCCGCGCACGCACAGCAGCTTGCCTTCGTTCTCGTCTGACTGGATGACAAAGGGCGTGTATTCCCGCCGGACGGTGAAATAGGAGGGCTTGGGGTTGCCCAGAAGGTCGGTGGAGCCGTGCACGCGGCGGCGCATGAGGCCTTCGCCCTCCTCGCCCATATGCGTGCGGTAATCATTGAGGCAGAAGTAGATCGTGCCGATGATCTCCGGGATCCTCCGGTACTGCCCGAGCTTTTCCAGGAAGACGCGCTCCCGGGCCGCATCACCGCCGGGGAAAGCGGGTTCGCACAGGCCGAACTCGGCGGGCAGGAAGGCGCGTCCGGGATGCGACGCGACGAGCGTGCTCCAGGCCTCCTCGGGGTCATATCCCTGATGCCAGGTGCCGATGTAGTCGTTGATCATCATCACATCACCGTCCTTGGCTCCGTCGGTGGCGGGGTTCTGCCAGGCGGTGTTGGTGACATAGTTGGCAAGACGCAGGGGATCCAGGAGATGGCAGAAGGCGACGGCCTTTCGGATATAGGCCTGCACATCCTCCCGCTGCGCGGACAGCTCATTGCCCACGCCCCAGGAGCAGATGCTCGGATGGTTGACATGGTCCCTTAGGGTTTCGGTGAGCTGGGATTCAATGATGGGCAGAAGGGCTTCCGGATCGCCCTCGGGCTGTTTGCCCCAGAAGGGGATTTCCTCCTGGACCATGAGCCCGTGGCGATCACACCAGTCATAGACAGCATCTGACTGCTGCCAGTGAAAGCGCGTGATGACGCACCCGGCGTCCCGAAGCAGGGACAGCCGATGATGAATAATTTCTTCCGTTTCCGCCATCCCGCAGGACGGGTCGGAGCCCGGCATCCACTCCATACCGGGAAGGCGGACCGGCTCGCCGTTGAAGAAACAGGTGCTGCCCTGCAGGCGGATATCGCGAAACCCTATGGTCTGCGTGAGCGTATCCGAGCACGCTCCGTCCGGCGTCAGGACGCGCAGGACCAGGGTGTAGAGCTCGGGCCGGTCAAAGTGCCAGTAGGTGATATCGGGAAGGGCGCGCTTGTCCAGGACGGTGATTTCACCGCAGGGAAGGGTGCCCTCTTGGAGCGGCGTATCGGAAAGCGGGGTGATGGCGTCTTTCGCGCCGCGAAAGAGCTGCCAGGTGAGGGTGCAGCCTTCGGTTGCCCCGTCCAGATAGGCGTTAAAGCCGAAGACGGCATTTCCGCTGTCGCGGCGGCTGCCAAGCGCTGTGATGAGCGGGTCTGAGGAAACCTTCGCAAAGCGGATCCAGACAGGGCCGGTGGAAAAATAGGATACAGGGCGGATAAGGCCGCCGTCGGCGGGCCAGTCAAAGCTCTTTTCGTAGGGCAGTGCATCCGCGCTCATGCGGTTGTCGACCGAGACGGTCACAGCCGCAGGCTCCTCCGACATGCGCACGGCCTTGGTGATCTCCACGGTGAAGGGGGTGTAGCCCGAGCCGGTATGCGCATGGCGCAGCTTGCCCACCGATACGCGGGCATCCCGATAGGCACCCTCAAAGTGCAGGAAGAAGCGCGAGCCGGGGAGCTTGGGAAGGAGCGTGCGGTACCAGACCTTTCCGCGGTACTCTTCGTACCCGGGCACAACATTGATCGTGTGGGGCACGGTGCATACCGTGGCTTGCTTTCCCAACAGACAGGTGGACTTGTCGCCGGCTGCAAAGGTCCATTCGGTC
>JAFUZB010000227.1 GCA_017476845.1 Clostridia bacterium | reverse complement strand
GGCGGCAGGCGGTGACCATGTGGTGGCGGCTTTGCAGATGGTGAAACCGGATACGGTGATGTAGCCTACGCCGATTTTGTCAGGCATGAAGCATTCGCGGCGCACGTTGATTTCCACATGCTCTTTGCGCGGGTCAGCGTCCTGGAAGTTAGCATAGATGACCGTCTCGTTGCTGTCCTGCTCGGTATACCATTTGTAGATAGAGTTTTCCGGATCCCAGGAGCAGGGCCATACCTTGCCCTCGCGGCATTCCTCAAGGGTCGTCGCCTCATACAGGGGACGGTCGTTGAGATAGACGCAGCCGGTGTGCTTGGTTTTTCCGGCAAAGTACCAGTCGCCGTAGACATAGGTTGTGTAGGGGTTATAGTTCCCGAAAATACCGTTGGGAATGCGGGTGCGCCAGAGTTTTTCTTCCACCTGCTCCCAATCGGATACCTCTTCGGCGCCGGTGATGACCGCGCCTAGAGGGACCTCGCTTACGTAGGTGATACGGCTGTCCTCTGTTCCTGCGTGGATCGGGTTTACGTACTCACGATAGATGCCCGGGGCAACCAGGACGGTGTCGCCGCTCTTTGCGATGCGTGCGGCTTCGTTGATCCGCTTGAAGGGACGCTCCTTGGAACCGTTGCCGTCAAGGCCGGCGGATGCATTGACATAGATAATCATGTGTGACCTCCCGGATTCTGCCGACATACGGCAGTCTGTGCGCAGGAAATGATACAGCGCTCTTTCCCTGCAGACAAGACGCAATTCTTCCATCTCTTGCATCTCTTCCTGTGAAGATGCAGGCGTTACAACCGGAAGATGAAAGATGCAATCTCCCGTCCGCTTTTCCATTGTTCTTTTGCCGAAATGTGCCTGCGGCCGCGTTGTTTTGGTGTAACAAATCTGCTATACTTGTGTATGGACACAAGTGTTCGAAAACAATAGCTGGGGGTTTTCAGCCCCTTATGAGGTGTATGGCATGCAGGGAGAAAGACGGATCGCAGTGTTTTTTCTCGCCATGCTGCTGGCATGGGCGGTTTTTTCGTGCGCTCTTGCCGGAAGCGGCGATATCAACGGAGACGGGCTGTTCGACGAGAAGGACAGCGAGACGCTCCGGGAATATCTGGTGGGCAATATCGAGGAGATCAATTCCGTGGTGGCGGACATTGATCAGGATGGCTCGGTGGGTATGTCCGACCTGGTGACACTGGAACGATACCTTCTCTCCGGCGAGCGTCCCGGCGACGGTGTGGTAACCAGCCGCGAGATTGTGTACGGAGCCTCCGTGATGGGAAGGGATCTGACCTGTACCATCATTGAGCCTGAGCGCGTGGAGCGCACCGTACTGGCTGTCTTTGCTATCCACGGCTTTGAGGATGGCTATGATCATGATGGGGAAGCGCTCAAGGCGCTCGCAGAGCGACTGATCGCCCATTTCGAAGCGCAGGATACCATGTATGGTACGCGTCTCCTGATCGTCCCCTGTGCCAATCCGGACGGCATGATTGACGGCAACTCTGCCGAGAGCTTCGGGCGCGGCAACCGCTACGGCATCAACATCAATGCCGATTTCGATGCCTCTCACAAGCCGGACCGTCTGGGGCGCAATTACACCCAACAGCCTTTCTCTGCTCCCGAAAGCCGGGGACTGCGTGACCTGGTGAACACCTGGAAGCCGGATGTCGTACTGGATGTGCACGGCTGGAACAGCTATACCTATGGAGACAGCGAGCTTGCCAGCATCTTCAGGGAAGAGATGGACAAACCCCACAACGCCAATTTCGATTCCAAGCAGCATGGCGCCTTCACCCTGTGGGCACATAATCAGGGGGCGCAGGCGCTGAAGGTGGAGATCACCCAGGGCGAGCTGGAAAACACCAATATTGTGCGGTGTTTTGAACGGATTGTGGCACACAATTATGCCGAGGACTCCGGAAGCTTCACCCCGGACAGCCGATATGCAGACCTCAAGGAAACCTCAGGTTATGCGCTGAAACGGGAGAACATCACTACCTATATTGACATGAACGGCACGGAGTACGGTTATATCTCCGGTACCAATGATCGCTGCGTGATTGAAAGGATCTATGACAACGGCTGGATGCGCGTGCGCTATCCAATCAAGGAAGGCGAGAAGATTGCCTATTGCCGCAGCGATGCCTTCCTCGATCCCGATGAGGCGATCGATCCCCTGGAAGCATGGAACGGCAGGAAGTATATCCCCGTTTACGCCCGCAGTGACAGGAAGTGGCGCATTGACAGCATTGCGCCGGACCGCACCTATTA
The DNA here is from genome assembly GCA_017476845.1 of Clostridia bacterium. GTDB lineage: Bacteria > Bacillota > Clostridia > Christensenellales > Aristaeellaceae > UBA2943. Next base: position 1,130 of record JAFUZB010000227.1, on the reverse strand, counting down.
TGTGATTGCCGAGACCGAGGATGCCTACATGGTGACCTATCCTGCGGAAAATAACCGCGGCTGGCGCTTTGGCTGGTGCGACAGAAACCAGGTTGTCCTCGCGGAACAAAATCATACGATCACGATCAACACATCTGCGGAGGAGAAGCCTAAGCAGCAGTATACAGGCACCCTGCTTGCCGCAGGTGTACAGATTGACGGCGGCCAGGCCTTCGATCTTCCCATCTATGTACAGGCGGAGGACATGACTGCGCTGAGACTGTGGATTGAGTATGACGATGGTGCACTGGAGCTCATCGGGGCCGAGGATGGCGGAACCATGCAGTGTTTTACTACAGGGAACGAGCCCGGACAGTCCCCCTATCTCATCCTTTGGACGGATAGTGCGGCCGGAGAGACCAAGCTGGATGGAAAATTGGTTACGCTGCATTTCCGTGCACGTCCCACCTCAAGCGAGCAGGAGACGCCGCTTCTGGTCTATGCTAAGACAGGAGATGCGTTGACCTCGGGACTGGATACCGTCAAGATCACCCTGGCACCGTATGTGCCTTCGGAGAACACAGACATCTGAGACTCCTATACGAAAAGGCCACCGTAAGGCGGCCTTTTCGCATACACGATGCAAGTGATTCCCTATGCTCAAGGAGCAGCTAGGCGCGGGCAACGAGCGCTTCTTCAAGGCCGATACTATCCAGGAACTGTCCACACGCATCGGCATTGTTCCGGTGAACATGATGTACACCCTGAACCACTACAATGCCCTGTGCGAAAAGGGTGAGGACACCGATCTGTGCAAGAGCCCCGAAAACCTGGTGTCCATGAAGGAAGACCCCTGGTATGCCGTGAAGGCTTACATGAGCTACTTCGGCACGGTGGGAGGTGTGGGAACCGACGAACATGGCGCTGTGCTGGACGGCGAAGGCCATGCGATTCCCGGCTTGTATGCAGCCGATGAAACCTTCAACCACAATATGTTTAACCTGACTTATCCGGGCGGATTCTCCCTGGGAGAATGCCTGGTGTTCGATCATGAAGCCGGCATGAATGCTGTGAACTACGCCGCAAAGTAATGTTGTATGAAATCTGGGGCTGCCACACGCCATGTGGCAGCCCCAAGTTTTCATTTTGTC
>JAFUZB010000016.1 GCA_017476845.1 Clostridia bacterium | reverse complement strand
TCGGAAAGATCGGTGGCCGGGATGAGGACTTCTGCGGAGGAGACGTCATAGTTCTCCACGAAGACGACCTTCAGGAACTTCTTCGCGCGCGGATGATTGTCAATCAGGCGGCTGAGCGCGTTGATGAAGCGGATGATCTGCTTGGCGCGGTAGTATCCGGGGCTCGCCTTGGCGCCAAAGAAGAAGACGCGCGGCTGCATGGTGAAACTTTCATCGTTTACGATGCGGTTGTAGAGCACCAGGATGTGCAGGGCATTGAGCATCTGCCGCTTGTATTCATGGAGGCGCTTGGCCTGCGTGTCAAAGAGGAAGGTGGGATCGATGTCCACGTCCTGGCGGTCCTTGAGCATCTTCACCAGGCGTTCCTTGTTGTGGAACTTGATCTGCTCAAACTTCTCCAGGAAGGCCTTGTCCTCTGCGTAGGGACGAAGGTCGGAGAGGAGCTCCGGATGATGGATCCACTCTGTGCCGATCGTATCGCAGATGAGGCTGGTGAGCTCGGGATTGCAGCTCATGAGCCAGCGGCGATGGGTGATGCCGTTGGTGATGGCGGAGAACTTCTCGGGCATCACCAGGTGATAGTCGTGGAAGGTCTCTTCCTTGAGGATATCGCCGTGCAGCTGGGAAACGCCGTTGATGGAGTGCGTCATGGCAACGCACAGATTGGCCATGTGCACCTGGTCGTAGCTGATGATCGCCATCTTGCCGATGCGCTCCCACTGTCCGGGGAAAGCATCCCAGAGCTTGGCGCACAGGCGGCGGTTCATTTCCTCCAGGATCATGTAGATCCGGGGCAGCTGCTGCTTGACCATGGCCTCGGGCCACTTTTCCAGGGCTTCTGCCATGATAGTGTGGTTGGTATAGGCGATGCTCTTCTCCACAATCTGTGCCGCCTCATCCCAGCCAAGACCTTCCTCGTCGATGAGCAGTCGCATGAGCTCGGGGATCGCAAGGCCCGGGTGCGTGTCGTTGATGTGGATGCACACCTTGTCGGGGAACAGCTCGAAGTGATCACCGTGGAGCTTCTTGAAGTCCTTGATGATGTACTGGAGGGTGGCGGAGGTGAAGAAGTAGTGCTGCTTTAAACGCAGCATCTTGCCCTCGTAGTGGTTGTCCTCGGGATAGAGAACCTTGGAGATGACCTCGGCCAGCTCGATCTCCTCGGAGGCCTGGGCATACTTGCCCTGACCGAAGGAGGAAAGGTCGATGCGCTTCTTGGAGCGCGCGGACCACATGCGCAGGGTGTCGACCGTCTCGGTGTCATAGCCTACGATGGGCATGTCATACGGAACGGCTTCCACGGTGTAGTAATCGCGGTGCACATAGCGGGTGACGCCGTCCTCGTCAACCATGTCGACATGTCCGCCGAAGTGGACCTCGCAGGCATCCTCCATGACGGGCATTTCCCAGACATTGCCGTTGTCCAACCAGGAGTCCGGGATTTCAACCTGCTGACCGTCGACGATGCGCTGACGGAACAGGCCGTATTCGTAGCGGATGGTGCAGCCCATGGCCGGGAGGTCAAGGCTGGCCAGAGAATCGAGGAAGCAGGCAGCCAGACGGCCCAGGCCGCCGTTGCCCAGGCCGGGCTCGGGCTCTTCCTTGAGAATCTTGTCGATGTCAATGCCAAGCTCGGAGAGGGCCTGACGGTACTCGTCGGTGGATACCAGGTTGAGCATGTTGCAGTACATGCTGCGGCCCATAAGGAATTCTACGGAGAGATAGTAGAGGCGCTTGGACTTGTTGGCCTTGCGCTCGTCGCGGGCGACGATATATTTCTGCATGATCTGGTCGCGCACGGTGGAGGCGACGGCCTTGTAGATCTGCTGTTCGCTGGCTTCCTGAATGGAGCGGCCGTTATATCTTTGTAGCTTGCCAAGAATCGATTCCTTGATGGAATCCTTGTCGAATTTCGTTGTCGGCATGTAAACCCTCCTGGATTTTAGACATAGACCGGGAAACGGGACTGACATGTGTGAAGCCCCAACCATTAATATACCGTAAAAATCGTTGCGTTGCAAGCGTTTGAGAAAATCCTGCACACAGTGTGTACAGGATTTGGGAAGGATCATCGGTGAAATGGTAAAAAACGGTAAGAAAGAGACATGTTTTCGCTATGTATGCGCTATGTATCTATGAAACAGTTAAAGCGGATCATTGTTCCTTCTTTGTCTTTGTGTCGGCCACCCTCCCGCGAAGGACGCTCTGGGGTCCGAAACGGCGCCT
>JAFUZB010000226.1 GCA_017476845.1 Clostridia bacterium | reverse complement strand
CCGTCCGCGGAAGGCTCCCTTCGGTCGCGCCGCTGGCTGGTCACTTGTCCAGGCAGCGCCGCGAGCGCAGCGAAGCCTTGCGCGGAAACAGAGGCGATCCGATATAGACCTTGTACCGGTTCAATGCCCAGGTTATGAATCCGCGGGCCAAAACGTTATGTGCTGCGGAACGGTCAGCCGCGTTTCAGCGCCCTTTTCTCTTTGGAGTTCAAGAACCGTTTCTCTTTTCGGCCAGACGAAAAGAGAAATGGGTCTTGATTTACGCAGGGCATGTCTAGTGAACAGCTGAATTCAGGGATATTAAGAATCCACCGGCGAAGCCGGTGGATTTTCATATGCGGGCAAAGCCCTATGATACTAGCACGCGTGTCACGTCACGCAAGTACGATCCGCCAGCCGCGAGAGATTTGCTACTTGCTACCCGTAAACGGGTTTACCTTAGAAATTTGGCATCGTCAGTTGTTCTCCGGCTTTATCTTCGTCCAACTGATGGCGGATATATTCTTCTATCTTCTTTGCATTTTTCCCCGCTGTGTCCACATAGTACCCTCTGCACCAGAATTCTCGATTTCGATACTTGTACTTCAGTTCTGGGTATTTCTCGTAGATCATCAAGCTACTCTTTCCCTTCAGATATCCCATGAAGCTGGATACTGAAACCTTCGGTGGTATCTCTACCAGCATGTGTACATGATCTGGGCACACTTCTGCTTCTATGATATTGATCTTCTTCCAGTTGCACAGCGTCCGTAAGATTTCTCCTACCTCTCGCCGCTTCTCTCCATAGAATACTTTTCTCCGATATTTCGGGGCAAATACTATGTGGTATTTGCAATTCCAACTCGTATGCGCTAAACTATTTGTGTCGTTCATCTGAATGACCTCCCTTTGCCTTTTCTTGTGCAGTTGGCGGACCGCACTCCTACTCTAAAGCAAAGGGAGTTTCTCTGTCTACATCATCGCCATTAGGCTTCTTTTGAACCACTCGCCTAGCGAGTGGTTTTCTACATACAAGCAAAGGAGAGGCTTGCTGCCTCTCCTTTGTGCGTATTTGCTTCTCTGTTGTCAGTATGCCACGCCCCAGTAGATCATGTGCTTGGCGGGCTTTCCGCAGCAGGCGCATACATCGTCCAGATGCTCCTGCTCGAAGGGGATGCAGCGGCTGGACATGCCGGCCTGCTCCTTCATCTGCAGCTCGCATGCGAGGTCGCCGCACCACATGGTCTTGATGAAGCCGCCGTGCGCGCTCTGCAGATCCCTGGCCTCCTCCACAGAGTGGGCCTCGAAAATATGCCCGTCCAGGTTCTGCTTGGCCTTGTCGAACAGCCCTTGCTGCACCGCATCCAGCAGCGCGGGGATCTTCTCATTCAGCTCGCTCAGTGCCACGGGCACCTTCTCGCCGTTGTCGCGGCGGACCGCCATGCAGACGCCGTTTTCAATGTCCTTGGGGCCCAGCTCCACGCGCAGGGGCACGCCCTTCATCTCATACTGGGCGCACTTCCAGCCGAGGCTGTTGTCGCTGTCGTCGATCTTGACGCGCACACCTGCGGCCTTGAGCTGCTCATACAGCTCGCGCGCCTTGTCCAGCACGCCGGGCTTATGCATGGCCACCGGCACAACGATGACCTGCACCGGTGCGATGCGCGGGGGCAACACAAGACCGCTGTTGTCGCCGTGGGTCATGATGATGCCGCCGATGATGCGGGTGGACAGGCCCCAGGAGGTCTGGAAGGGATACTTCTGCTTGTTGTCCTTATCGGTGAAGGTGATGTCGAACTGTTTGGCAAAGCCGTCGCCGAAGTAGTGGCTGGTGCCGGACTGGAGCGCCTTATGATCGTGCATCATGCACTCGACGGTGTAGGTGTTCTCAGCGCCGGCGAATTTCTCCTTCTCGGTCTTGTCGCCGCGGATGACGGGCATTGCCATGTCATTCTCCAGCGTATCGGCATAAATCTCAAGCATCTGCAGCGTCTCGGCGCGCGCTTCTTCCTCGGTGGCATGGATCGTGTGGCCCTCCTGCCAGAGGAACTCACGACCGCGCAGGAACGGACGCGTCGTCTTCTCCCAGCGGAGCACGATGCACCACTGGTTATACAGGCACGGCAGATCGCGCCAGCTGTGTACCACATGGCTCCAGTGCTGGCAGAAGAGCGTCTCGGACGTAGGACGGATGCACAGGCGCTCGGTGAGCTCCTCACTGCCGCCGACCGTGACCCACGCGCACTCCGGCGCGAAGCCCTCGACGTGATCCTTCTCCGCCTGCAGCAGGCTCTCGGGGATGAGCATCGGCATGGCAACGTTTTCATGACCCGTCGCCTTGAATTTCTGATCCAGCGTGTGCATGATGT
>JAFUZB010000225.1 GCA_017476845.1 Clostridia bacterium | reverse complement strand
GATATTCTTGGCCCATATTTTCTGAATGGCAGTGCTTCCGATATGACTGATCCGGATGACAGGCTGATCGGCTAAAAGTACGATCAGCGTTTTCTCGATCTCATTGTAGCTGTCTGTCCACCTATCATCGTGTGCCACGAGAAATATGGGGAATAATTCCCACAACTCATCCAATGTCATTTCAGATAGATGTTTACTCATGCCAAGGCCTCCGCAAAGCCAGATCGCTCATGTCTCAATCTTTTCATACGCAAAGTTCATATTGTAGCCAAGGCTTACTTCCTCCATCCCGATGATTGCCAGCCAGTAGAGCACATGGGACACACGGGAAACAGGAAAGGCGTTCCCGGAAGGAAACGCCTCAAAACTCAGTTTGCCTTGACATCCAGACCGTTTGGAATGTCACGGAAGGAGGAGAACGGGAGAACCACCTTGACCACATGGCCAACGATCATGGTGCGGTCAATGGGTCCGATGGAGCGGGAGTCGTTGGAGTTGTTGCGGTGGTCACCCATCACGAAGTACTGTCCCTCACCGAGGGTGGTCTCGGGATAGTAGGAGAGATGACCGGTGCGATACTCGTCGTTGATGTAGGGTTCGTCATATCGCTCGCCGTTGACATAAAGGTAACCGTCAACGATGACGATGGTGTCACCGGGGATGCCGACAACGCGCTTGACGAAGTTGGTGCTGCCTCTGCCCGGATAGTGGCAGATCACGACATCAAAGCGCTTGGGATCGCCGAAGGCAGCAACACGGCCGCCGATCCAATCAAAGGAGCAGTAACCGAGCTTGGAGACAAACATGACCTCATGGTCGGCGAGCGTGTCATCCATGGAGTGTCCGTCCACCTGTACCGGTTCAAAGATGAAGGTGCGAATCACCAGAGCGACCACAACGGCCACCAGGATGGTCAGAATCCATTCCAGAATCTCACGTCCCAGGGCTTTCTTTTCCTTTTCCTTCTTTTTGCCTTTCTTTTCTGCTGTGACTTACTCAGTCACTGGCGTCTGTTCAGACATGCTATGCCTTCTTTCGTCAGTTTTTGCCCTCCAGACGGGCGACCTCGGCTTCAATGCCGTTTTTGTCCACGTAGTTGAGCGGAGAGAAGCGACCCTCCAGAGCCAGCTTTAGGCGCTCCAAAGCCTTGGCAGTTTGTCCCTCTTCCAGATCATAGCGAGAGAGGAAATAGAGGGTGTCAATCTGGTTTTCTTTGTTCTCCAGGGCTTTTTCAAAGTAAGGTTTGGCCTTTTCACGGTCACCCTTCACCCTGTAGTACCATTGACCGATGTTGTCCAGGCAGATACTGTCCTCGTCATCGTAATCCAGCGCTTCAATGAGGAAGGCCTCCGCCTTTTCACGGTGGGCAAGATAGCTTTCCTCGGCGCCCTTGGGCGGATCGGGGAGTACGGGTTCAGTGCCCTCAATGGCATTTGCCTGGGCCTCACGCACAGCCTCCTCGTAGCGGGCCTGGGCTTCGGCGTCCAGGGCGGCAAAGTCGGGGGTAGACTTGGGGTCAAACTTCTCGTCATAGAGGTAGCCCAGCGTCTGATAGATCAGGCCGGAGGGCGCGTGCAGGTGCTGCTTTTCCAGAAGACGAATGCCCTTGTCGATCTGGCCTAAACGGTACATGCATGCGGCATAGTTAGTGAACAGCTGTGTCTTCTGCTCCTCGGTGAGTCCGGGAGCCTTTTCTGTCTTGCGCAGAATATCCCGTGCCCGCTCGTAATCCCCGGAGCGGATGAGCAGGACGGAGTAGGAGAGCAGGTAGCGCGGATTGTCCATGCCCCCTGCGATTGCTTCCTCGTAGGCCTTTCGGGCTTCCTCATACTGCCCCTTGGAGTGAAGCGAATAGGCTTTCTGGGCCTTCAGGTTTGCCATGAGTCCCATGTATCAGGTTCCTTTCCTTGACTGCCTTGCGATAAGGCGGTCATAGCGGTATTGTAGCGCATTTCGCGTTTCTTGTACAGAAGGCGGGTCCAGGAGCGTAGGCTCGGCAAGAAGGATGAGCGCTTGCCTGGTATACGAAATGGCCTGCGCGAGGTCCTTCTCCACATGCTCGTAATGCTTGGCCAGCGCAATGTACGGCTCCACGCCGCCCTCGCCGCGCTCGATCATATCCAAATACACGGCTTTGGCCGCATCCCTCTCGCCGGCTCTTCGGTGGGAGACGGCCAGATGCAGCTGGGACTGTGCATGCATGTTCCCGTAGGGCACCATCCGGTAGACCCTGCGCGACTCTGAGGCGTGCTTTTCCTT
>JAFUZB010000224.1 GCA_017476845.1 Clostridia bacterium | reverse complement strand
TATGATCTACATGTGTCAGGCGGAGGGAGTCAAGCTTCGAAGCGTCAATCCCATCGTCTGTGAATGCAATGACGGGGGCATCAACGAGATCACCCACCGCGCAATCGGGGAGAAGGAGGTCCTTGCGTGCATTGAGGGGGCCTCCGAGGACTTTGCGCTCGGCGCCGTCGGGGCGGGACGCGGCACGGTCTGTTATGGCCTCAAGGGCGGGATCGGGTCGGCTTCACGGCAGATGGTTCTGGACGGAAAAACCTATACCCTGGGCGTGCTCGTGCAGTCCAATTACGGTGCCTCCCGGGACCTTCGTCTGGCCTCGCTTCCGGAGGATATCGCGGAGTGCGATCAGGGATCGATTATTCTCATCACGGCTACCGACCTGCCGCTGAGCTCCAGGCAGCTGAGGCGAGTCATCAAGCGGACGAGCGTTGGGATGGCACGGCTTGGGTCCTACATCGGGCACGGGAGCGGGGAGGTCATGGTGGGCTTTACCACCAATAGGCCAGAGAAGGTATCCGAACATGTCTATGCGCAGAGCATCGTGGAGGAATCCTTCCTCAATGAGGCGTTCCGGGCAGCCGGTGAGGCTGCGGAGGAGGCGATTCTCCGCTCCATGCTGTGTGCCGGACCGGATGTAAAGATGGACGGCACGCGCGTGGCCTCCCTTCGCGAGTACCTGGAAAAGCACGGCAAGTGAAGAAGAAGCGGCAGAGCACGGAAAAGCTCTGCCGCCTTTTATCAGCCAAGTAGCATTCTGTCGTTATCCAGGGCTGCACCCGAGGTGTGCTCGAACATCTGCAGCAGGTCTTCCACGCGCAGGCTGGACTTGGTCTCCCTGTCGACGTCGACAATGACCTTGCCCTCGTGCATCATGATGATACGGTTGCCGTACTGGAGCGCATCCTTCATGTTATGCGTGACCATCAGGGCGGTAAGATGATGATCCGCGATTAGCTCACGCGTCAGATGCAATACCTTTGCGGCCGTCTTGGGATCCAGGGCGGCGGTGTGCTCGTCAAGGAGCAGGAGCTTCGGCTTTTTGAGGGTAGCCATGAGCAGGGTCAGCGCCTGACGCTGTCCGCCGGAGAGCAAGCCGACACGGGCGCTCATACGGTCCTCCAACCCAAGGCCCAGGCGGGCGAGCTCGTCGCGGTAGAGCTTTTTCTCCTTGCCGGAAATACCCCAGCGGAAGGGGCTTCGGCGCTGTCCGCGGCGGTGGGCGAGTGCCATGTTCTCCTCAATGGTCATGGTCGCGGCGGTTCCGGTCATCGGGTCCTGGAAGACACGGCCCAGATAAGTGGCGCGCTTGTACTCGGGAAGGGCAGTCACATCGTGTCCGTCGATGACGATGCTTCCGGAATCGATCTGGAAGACGCCCGAGACGGCGTTGAGCATGGTGGACTTGCCGGCACCATTGCCGCCGATGATGGTGACAAAATCGCCTTCCTGCAGGTGCAGGTCTGCATCCCGGAGCGCGACCTTCTCGGTGATGGTTCCGGGGTTAAAGGTTTTGGCAATATGATTGATATCCAGCATATCACGCACCCCGCTTTCCGGCCTTGGGCCTGGTGGCGAGTCCCTTCCAGTAGGGAACGGCGAGGAAGATGGCTACGACGAGCGCAGTGAGCATCTTCAGGTCGTTGGTGTTCAGGCCAAGCCACAGCACGATCTGCATTACCAGATAGTAGATAATGGCGCCCAGGGAAACGCAGATGAGCTTGCCCCAGAAGGAACGGAAAATCTTTCCGAAGACGACCTCGCCGATAATCACGGCTGCAAGGCCGATGACGATCGCGCCGCGCGCCATCTGCACGTCGGCAAAGCCCTGATACTGGGTAAGCAAGGCGCCTGAGAAGGCGACAATGCCGTTGGAGAGCATGAGGCCGACAACGGTGCCAAAGCGTGTATTGATGCCCTGTGCCCTGGCCATGTTCTGGTTGGCGCCCGTTGCGCGAAGCGCGCAGCCGTACTCGGTGCCAAAGAAGAGATGAAGGAGAATAATCAGAACACCGGAGATCACGATGAGCAGCCAGATGGGGTTGTTCAGCGCAAGGGAACGCACATTTCTGGAGGAGACGAGCACCGAATACTTGGTGACGTTCACGGCGGTGTTGGCCTTGCCGTCCATGATCCTCAGGTTCACCGAGTAGAGTGCAAGCTGGGTCAGAATGCCGGAGAGAATAGCAGGAATGCCCATGGCCGTATGGAACAGTCCGGTCACAAGGCCTGCCAGGAGACCGACAAGGAAGGCACAGAAAACACTCAGCCACGGATCATACCCGGCGGTGATCATCATGGCGGCCACGGCACCGCCGGTCGCCATGGATCCGTCCACGGTGAGGTCAGCCACATCCAGAATGCGGTAGGTGATATAGACGCCTATGGCCATGATACCCCAGACCAGTCCCTGGGACACGGCCCCGGGAAAGGCATTGAACAACTTCATGAAATCCACAGAGATTCTCCTTAAAGCAGCGCTTGGCAGTGCATTTACGCATCATACGTATAAAGGGGAGCCATAAGTACTTATGGCTCCTCAAAACTTCTGGGGGACAGGGAATTACTGGATCGCGACGTAATCCTCGGGAACGGTGATGCCCAGGATCTCGACCATCTCGGCATTGTATTCCTTGACGGCCTGAGGCGCGGTCTGCACAGGCATGGTGGAAACGTCAGCGCCGTTTTCGAGCACTTCGTAAGCCATCAGACCGGTGGCATAGCCCAGATCATAGTAGGAGATGGACAGGGTAGCTACGCCGCAGCCCTTGCAGATGCCTTCTTCGCCGGCGACCACAGGCTTGCCTGCGGGCACGGTGACGTTGGCGATGGTCTCGGTGTAGGAAGCAGCGGTGTTGTCAGTGGGCACATAGAGGACATCCGCATTGTCGCAGGCCAGCTGCACGACGCTTGCCAGGTCGTTGGAGTCGGCGAAGGCATAGGGGGTGCACTCATAGTCATAGGCAGCGAGGAGCTCGCCGATGACATTGATCTGGTACAGGGAGTTGGGCTCTGCGGAGCAGTAGAGCAGGGCAACCTTCTTGGCGTCGGGGAAGAGCTCGTGGAGCAGATCCGCCTGACCCTGCATGGGAGCCAGGTCACAGGTGCCGGAGATGTTCAGTCCGGTGGTGCCTTCCCAGTTGTCGATGTCCAGGGCGGTCGCATAGTCGGTGACGGAGGTGCCCAGGATCGGGATGTCGGCGGTGGCGGCGGCGACAGCCTGCAGGGCGGGGGTAGCGTTGGCCATGATCAGGTCCACATTGGCGGAGACGAAATCATTGGCGATGGTCGCGCAGTTCACGGCTTCGCCGGAAGCGTTCTGCACATCAAAGGTCACTCTGTCGCCGAGCTTTTCGACGAGCGCATCCTGGAAGCCCTGGGTGGCTGCGTCAAGCGCGACGTGCTGGATGAGCTGAAGGACACCGATTGTATAGGTCTTCTCCTCTGATGCGGCAAAGGACAGGCAGCCCAAACACAGGCAAAGTGCGATGACGAGTGAAAGTACTTTCTTCATGGATTCTTCCTCCTTGTAACGTATACCATGGGCAGGCGAAACCTGCCGGAAACAGGCAAAAGTGTACCTAAACACAAATAGTGTGTCAATTGAAATCAGGGAAAGAAACACAAAGAAAACAAAGCGCAGAGGGCGTTTACGCCCTCTGCGGCAGGGAATCGAAAAGGGATTCAGACGGTAAAGAGAAGATCGGCGTAGGTGGGGAAGGGCCACAGATGCTTGTCCACCATTGTCTCCAGCTCGTCTGCGATCCGGCGAAGCTCGGCCATATCGGGGAGCACCACCGACTGGAGATACTTGGCCTGCGTGAGGAGATCCTCTCCCTTGAGGCGGTTGAGCAGGGCATTCTCCAGGGTGGTAATCGCCTCGGAAAGAGCACATGTGTGCTCGGTAAGGGCAGTCAGCAGTTTCTCCTCAGGGATCGTGTTGAGTGCGGGCGAATACTGCTTGACGGCAGCGGCCGTGCTGGCTACCTCGCCCGTAAAGCGCATGACGGCGGGCAGGATTTCCCGCTTGGCCATGGACAGGGCGGTCTCCGCGTCAATATGGATGGCCTTGATGTAGGTTTCCAGGGCGATCTCGTAGCGCGAGTGCACCTCGGTGGAGGAGAAGATCTTGTGCTCTGCGAACAGGCGAAGGTTCTTTTCCGCCAGAAGATGCGGAAGCGCATCCACGGTGGAGGGGAGGTTCAGCAGTCCGCGCTGCCTGGCTTCCTCAATCCAGCTTCCGGCATAGCCGTTGCCGTTGAAGATGATGCGCTTGTGCGCCTTGATTTCACGCACGATCAGGGTATGGAGCGCGCTCTGGAAATCCGCTGCGCCCTCCAGCTCATCGGCATAGACCCGCAGGGACTCTGCCACGGCCGTGTTGATCATGACATTGCACTCGGAGATGGAGGCGGAGGCCCCCAGGGAGCGGAACTCAAACTTGTTGCCGGTGAAGGCGAAGGGGGAGGTGCGGTCGCGGTCGGTGTTGTCTCTGGGGAAGTGCGGGAGCACATGCACCCCAACGGCAAGCTCCTGCACGCCGTGACCGGTATAGGCGGTTCCGCGCTCCAGGGAGTCCAGGATCTCGGTGAGCTCGTCCCCAAGGAAGATCGAGATGATGGCCGGCGGGGCCTCGTCGCCGCCCAACCTGTGATCGTTTCCGGCGGAGGCTACGGAGATGCGCAGGAGGTCCTGGAAATCGTCCACGGCCCGGATGACCGCGACCAGGAAGAGCAGGAACTGCGCGGAGTCGTGCGGGGAATTGCCGGGGTTAAGAAGGTTATAGCCGGTATTGGTGATCATGGACCAGTTGTTGTGCTTGCCCGAGCCGTTGACGCCGGCAAAGGGTTTTTCGGCCAGCAGGCAGACCAAACCGTGGCGCTCGGCGACCCGCTTCATGTACTCCATGGTCAGCTGGTTATGGTCGCAGGATATGTTGCTGATAGTGAATACTGGCGCCATCTCATGCTGACCCGGCGCACACTCGTTGTGCTCGGTCTTGGCGTAGATGCCAAGCTTCCAGAGCTCCTCGTTTAGGTCGCGCATGAAGGCCTGCACGCGCGGGCGGATAGTGCCGAAATAATGGTCGTCCAGCTCCTGACCTTTGGGCGGCTTGGCGCCAAAGAGCGTGCGTCCGGTGAAGATCAGATCCTTGCGCTGCTCGTAGAGGGCACGGTCAATAAGGAAGTATTCCTGCTCGGGACCGACGGTGGGGAGGACGCGGGTAGCATCCCGGCCAAAGAGCTTGAGGACGCGCACGGCCTGGCGGGAGAGCGCCTCCATGGAGCGCAGAAGCGGTGTCTTCTGGTCCAGGGCTTCTCCGCCGTAGGAGCAGAATGCGGTGGGAATGCACAGCACACCGTCCTTGATAAAGGCGTAGCTGGTGGGGTCCCATGCGGTGTAGCCGCGCGCCTCAAAGGTGGAGCGCAGACCGCCGGAGGGGAAGGAGGAGGCGTCGGGTTCGCCGCGCACAAGCTCGGAGCCCGAGAAGGACTGAATCATCCGACCGTTGTCGGTGGGCGTGATAAAAGCGTCGTGCTTTTCTGCGGTGATGCCGGTGAGGGGCTGGAACCAGTGAGTATAGTGGGTTACACCCTTATCGATGGCCCACTCCTTCATGGCATGTGCGACGACGTTTGCAATCTGGGGATCGAGATGCCTTCCCTCGTCGATGGTCTTCTTCAGTGTCCTGTAGGTATCCTTGGGCAGACGCTGCTGCATGACGGAATCGTTAAAGACATTGCTTGCAAACAGATCATCCAGGTGACTCATGGCATACCGTCCCTTCCATACTCTCTTGCCGATTTGGCAACGGGATTATAAAGCCCGCGGGGAGACAGTGTCAAGAAAGGAGAACGCGTGTCAGAACAAGGTTTTTCGAGCATGGCCAAACAGGGAGATTTTTTTCCGAATTATCCGAAAAAATCGCCCGATATTGCCTGAAATTGTGCTTGCCGATTCTTGACAAAGGCAGGGGGGATGTCTATTGTGTGAATGGAAGCCCTTACATGGTTATTCTATTTCGCAAGCTATAGACATCAGTGACCTGAGAGGGAAGGGGAGGAGTCTGATGAGCTTTTCAACCAGTCCGTGGAGAGTGGCGCAGACCACGTGGGATTCGGAAGACAACCGGTTTGCTGAAAGCCTGACGAGCATTGCCAACGGATATATGGGCATGCGTGGCAACTTCGAGGAAGACTACTCCGGAGAGGAGCACAGGGGAACCTACCTGGGCGGGGTGTGGTTCCCTGACAAAACCAGAGTCGGCTGGTGGAAAAACGGCTATCCTCCCTACTTCGGAAAGATGATCAATGCGGTGAACCTTATCGGGATTCACGTGTGCATCGACGGAAAGCCCCTGGACCTGGCAAGGGTTTCGATCTGGGAGTTCACCCGTGAGGTGATGATGTTCAATGGCGTTTTCCACCGCGCTGTATGCATGGAAACCGACCAGGGAAGCCTGAAGCTGGAGGCCTGGCGCTTTGTCTCCTTGCACACCAAGGAGCAGTTGGCCATCCGCTATACCCTGACGCCCGGGTTTGACTGCGAGATTAGCATGGAGCCGTATCTGGACGGCAACGTGCGCAACCGGGACAGCAACTTTGACGAGCTTTTCTGGGACATGCTCGGGGGCAGCGCAGAGGACGGTGCGGGCGATGTACTGGTGAAAACAAAGGCCAATCCGTTCGGCACCCCGCGCTTTACGGTCGCCTGTGCGCAGAGGGTCGTGACAGAGCTACCGCATGTCGGGGACGCTGCCGTTCCGGGGGCGTGCGCCTCGCTCTACAGCGGGAGCGTGAGGACGGGCGAGACGGTCACATTGGACAAGTTTGTCTCGGTCTTTACCAGCCGCGATCACGCCGAGGAAGAATTGACCGCGCTTGCCCGGGCCGCGGCTTCCGAGTATGCCAAGGCGGGCTTCGATGCCCTCCTCAAGCGCCACAGCGAGGCCTGGAAAATGCGCTGGGACATGGCGGATGTCATCATCGAAGGCGATGACGCCGCGCAGCAGGGCATTCGCTTCAATCTCTTCCAGATGCTCTCTACCTACTCGGGCGATGATGCTAGGCTTAACATCGGTCCCAAGGGTTTCACCGGAGAAAAGTATGGTGGGGCCACCTACTGGGATACCGAGGCCTACTGTCTGCCGGTCTATATGTCCATCGCCGGGCAGCGGGTGGCAAGGCAGCTGCTCTTGTACCGCTACCAGCAGCTGGAGGGCGCCTACGAGAATGCCCGGGCGCAAGGCCTGAAGGGGGCACTGTATCCCATGGTGACCTTCACCGGCCGCGAGTGCCACAATGAGTGGGAGATTACCTTTGAGGAGATCCACCGAAACGGTGCCATCGCCCATGCGATCTTCGCCTACACGGTCTACACCGGAGATGAACAGTACCGTACGCAGGAGGGCCTGGAAGTGCTCCTTGGGATCGCCAGGTTCTATGCCTACCGCGCACATTTCAGCTCGCGCGCGGGCAAGTACATGATCCACGGGGTGACCGGTCCCAACGAGTACGAGAACAACGTCAACAACAACTGGTACACCAACCGGATTGCGGCATGGTCCATCGACTACTTCCTGGAGAGTCTGGAAAAAGCGGGCGAGGCGAGAAAAACGGAGATCGGGGTTACGGAGGAGGAGCTCCGGCGCATGCGCGATGTGAGCGCGAACATGTATTACCCTGAGGACAAGGACCTTGGCATCTTTGTACAGCACGACACCTTCCTGGACAAGGAGCTGCAGCCGGTCAGCGCGATCCCGGAGGCGGAAAAGCCGATCAATCAGCACTGGAGCTGGGACAAGATCCTGCGCAGCTGTTATATCAAACAGGCGGACGTCCTGCAGGGACTCTATTTCCTCAATCACCTCTACGATGAGGAGACGGTGCGCCGAAACTTTGATTTCTATGAACCCATGACAGTCCATGAGTCGAGTCTTTCCCCGTGCGTGCACGCGATCCTTGCCGCTCGCCTGGGGTACCGCGACAAGGCGGTGGAAATGTACAAGCGCACGGCGCGGCTGGATCTGGACAATATCAATCACGACACGGTGGATGGACTGCACATCACGAGTATGTCCGGGAGCTGGCTTGCCATCACGCAGGGCTTTGCCCTGATGCGCACAGAGGACGGACTGTCCTTCAGTCCCTTCCTGCCCGACTGCTGGACGGGCTATGCCTTTAAGTTCATCTATAGAGAGCGGGTACTGCAGCTGCGCGTGCACAGGTCCCAGGTCACCCTGACCCTTCTTTCGGGCGAGCCGCTGGAGGTTTCGCTCTACGGGGAAAAGTGCCGTCTGGAGGACGCCCTGGTGCGGGACGTGCGATAGGGAAAAACACAAAAAAATCATTGACCACAGGCGCTTCGCGCTTGTGGTTTTTCTTGTTTCCGCTATGATATATCCCTGTGTCTCACAGACCCTTCGGAAAGGAAGCGGAAACGGATTGAAAAGCTCCGGATATCTGCGAAAAGCGTTTGTAGCAAGCCTGCCGGTGATGGCAGGATATGTCTTTCTTGGCATCGCCTACGGGATTGCGATGCAGGCGAGAGGGTTTAGGACAGGATGGAGCGTGCTCATCAGCATTGTGGTCTACGGCGGCTCACTGCAGTTCGCCATGATTGACCCCATGGCCACCCTGATGCCCTTTCTCACCTTTGCCCTTCTGTGCCTTCTGATTCAGGCAAGGCATCTTTTTTACGGACTGACCATGCTGGAGCCCTACAACCGGGCGGGCATCTATAAACCCTATCTGATCTTTGCCTTAAGCGACGAAACCTACTCACTGGTATGTAACGGGGCACCGCAGGGCGTAAGCGCGGAAAAGTGGTTTGCCGCGGTCTCTGGGTTCGACCAGCTCTGGTGGGTCACGGGCACGGTGCTGGGTGCGGTACTTGGGAGTGTCATCCCCATGCAGTGGCTGACGGGCATCGACTTTTCCATGACGGCGCTGTTCATTGTCATCATGACAGAGCAGACCATGGACGCTGTCAAAATGTGGAAAGTAGGCAATTGTACCCTCACGGATGTGCTCTTTGCACCGCTGATCGGTTTTCTCGGTACCCTCGGGAGTCTGCTTCTCGCGGGGAAGGAGAGCTTCTTGCTCTTTGCCATGGCGATCATTCTGGTGGGCTTCTTCGTGCGCTACCGGACGGAGGAAAGGGGGAAGGCAGCATGACAGCGGGAAATATGCTCATCTATGTGCTGATTGCCTCCCTCACGACTTTCTTTGTGCGCGTGCTTCCCTTCCTTGTCTTTCAAGGGGGAAGGCCGGTACCGCACTTCGTCTCCTGGACAGGCAAGAATCTTCCGCGCGCGGCCATGGCGATGCTTGTGGTGTATTGCCTAAAGGATGTGCAGTTCACTGCGCTCCCTTCCTGGCTGCCTGCTATCCTGGCCTCGCTTGTGACGGTCGTTCTCCATGTCAGGTACAGGAAGATGGTGCTCTCCATTTGCGGCGGCACGGCGGTCTATATGGCGCTTTTGCATATCCTATAATGAAAACGCGATGGGATCCAAAGCTTGGAACCCATCGCGTTTTTGGTTTGCGGTTGCTTATTTGTAGGGGTCGCGAAGCATGTTATACCCGGAGCGAGCGGTTGCCTCCGGCTCCGCCTCTTCCTCTTCTTCCTCAATTACACTGTCATCCGCGGCCGCGGAGGTTTTGGAAACACTGGATGCGGTGAGATCGCCGAGCACGGAGAGCGGCTCGGTCGCCTCATCCTTGGTGACGAACTTGGAGAGAATCCAGCCGTGGGCGCCGTCCAGGTCCACCTCGGTCCAGGTGCCGGTCTCCTGGAAGATGATGACGCTGTCCCCGGCGTGGACGCCGCCGATCTTGCGGCTGGCCTCCTTTGCCTGGGTATAGAAGTTGATGCGGTGGGTATTAGTCAAGGAACCCTGGTAGGAGAGCTTGCCGGTAGTATAGCTGCTCTCGGTCCCCACGAAGGTGAGGGTGGAGTTGAGCATATAGCCGGCCGTGTCTCCGGTATAGATACCGGTCATGTTGGAACCGACATCGAAGACGCGCACGATGGTGCCTGCGTTCATCTTCTGCAGCACGGCGCTGCTGGTCTTGGCGGTCTTGCGAAGGCTTGCCTTTCCGGTCTTGGGCGCATAGACAATGGCAAGGCGCTCTTTTTCGGTAGCATTGGTGTTCCAGGTGAGGCGGGAGGTTTCTACGACATATTCCTGACCGTTATAGATGATCGTTGAGCGGGCCAGACCGAGCTCCTTGATCGTTACCAGTACGAGATTGCCGCTGTCATCCTGAAGGAAAACTACGCTGTCGGCTGTGACGGAAGGACGCTCGGTGGGAGCGGGGGTCGCCGCAGCGCTGGATTTCTTGGTGTTGGTACTCGTCTTGGTTGTGGTCTTTCCTGAACTCTTGGAGGTAGCTATGGCCTTGGGATCCTCGTCTGTATCCTTGTCTGCATCGCTGTCCGGCGAGGGGGAAGCATCGGGGAAGGTGTCGTTCTGCTCACTTATGTCATCCGCGGATGCCGGAGCGGTGGTCGCCTCATCCGAGAGGATGCCCAGGGCCGAGGCGATCTGGTTGTCTGTTACCGAGATACCGCGATAGTTCAGGTAATCCCGGATAAAGCTGCTGTTGGCGGATGCGGGGCGGGGAATACGCACCTTGCCGACGGTGCCGCCAAAGTCCAACGTTACATAGTTGCCCTTGATGACGTCCTTGCGGATAATCACGGTGTGTGTCGAGGAGCTCTGGTCCATGTAGACGATCTTCTGATAGGTATCATCGAGCACCTCGCCCGCGCTGACCGGTGTACCTGCGGGCAGGGAACCGGAGGGCGTATAGGTTGTAGTGATGGTACCGTCATCGGCAGTCTCCTGTGACATGGTGTACATCTGTGTGTCTGCGGTGGTGACATACAGATAATATCTTCCGCGGTCTGAATACGACACGGCCTGCGCACCAAAGGTCATGAGCAACGTAAGCACAAGTGCGGTAAGTAGGGCAGCAAAACGGCGCATCGTAACACCTCTTTTTATTGAATTGGTGAAATCATAAACCATGTCAAGGCAAAATGCAAGGCAAGCAAAAAGAGGCCGAAGCCTCTTCGTTGCTTTATAGGACGGGACCATCCGGATCTGCGGGATCCAGGAAGGAGAGATCGAGACGGTTGGTACCGTCATCCCAGAGGCGCTCCGGATGGTAGTACCTGCGCTCCTCCTGGTTGAACAGATGCACCAGGATGCGGCCGTAATCCATGACGACCCAGCGGCATTCTGCGGCTCCCTCGGTGCGGCGAAGCGACAGTCCCAATTCGGCCATCTTGTCGTCTACGGCATCCACCATGGCATGAACATTGTTGGCATTGCGGCCGCTTGCGATGACCATATAATCGCAGATCACGGTCAGGTGCTGTACGTCCAGGGCGATAATGTCCAGGGCGCGCTTGTCGTCCAGGGCTTTGGCGATTTCCAGGGTCAGTTCGATGTCAGTCATAGAGAGCCTCCTTTATCGTTTGATGTGCTTTTTGCTTTGCGAGGTTCATCCCGCTTGTTTTCGGGAAGGGTGCGCAGCCATTGGATCGTGCGCTCCGTCTGCGGGTGCAGCGGATGGTTTCCGTGGCGCACATAAGCCTGTGTTCCCTCCATGGAGACCAGAAGGGCACGCTGAAGAGAGAGGGGGGCCAGCATGCGCACCTTGCTTAAGGTAGGATAGGGAGCACGCGTCGGCTCGATTTTGTCGGCGAGATACACCACCATGTCCAGAGCGGTCATGCCGACCTTGCCTGTGGTGTGACAGTAGATCGCGCGCAGGATATCCGGATCCTCCACCCCGTAGAGCGACCGGGCAAGGTAGCTTCCGGCGATAGAGTGGAGGAGGTTGCCGCTGGAGAAGGTGAGTGCGTCCGGTGTGAGCGCATTGTCATGACAGATCTTCTGCATTTCGCTCAGCGGCAGGCATTTGGCGCAGTCGTGCAGAAGGGCCGCAGCCTCGGCTTTGTAGACATCTACATGGTGGTTTCTGGCCAGATTGCGCGCGGTATAGGCGACGGCCAGGGTATGGGAGAAACGCTTGACGGTGAGATCGGCATGGAGACGCTCCATCCAGACCCGCCCCTGCGGGATGCGCGCCGTCTGTCCGTAGAGGCCGAGCACGCCGCAGTACTCTGCGACGACCGGCGGCAAAAGGCGCGGCTCCTCGCCCTTTGCGAGGACGGCACGAATGAGGGTGGAGGAGATGTCGGTGAGGGGCATGTCGATGGTCTGGATGTGGGCCCCCATCTCGGTGAGATGGCGCCGCTCCTCCAAAAAGGCCTTAAGCGCCTCGCGCGATGTGCCCTCCCCGGAGGAGGCACGCGGTGCAACGAGGAAGGTACACTTCTTAAGAAGGTAATCCAGGGAGCGCCAGTGGGAGAGATGCATCATGGCATCTGCCCCTATAATATAGAAGAAATCCGCCTTGGGATAGGCTTCCTCAAGCATGGCGATGGTTTCATGCGGGTAGCTTACGCCCTCGCGGTCCAGCGCGATGCGGCAGGGCTCGATCCCCTTCTCCTGGCAGCATGCGATCTCCAACATGCGCCATCGGTCTTCCTTATCGGTAAGGATCAGCTTATGGGGAGCGACCCCGTCGGGCACGAGTAGGACGCGGTCTAGCTTGGCACTCTCCCTGGCATATGCTGCCAGCTGGATATGCCCCGAATGGACGGGATCAAAGGTGCCGCCCATGATACCGATGCGGTCTCTGCCCATGTGCGTCACACCCTTTCTTTGGCTTGTTATTTCGTGTCTGTTGATCCGTCTTCATTATAACGGATTTGGGCTTTGTGCGTAAAGAGGCAATTCACGGGGCCTGTCCAGAAGAGGAATCCGTCCTTGACAGGCTAACATGCATGTGTATAATGCGTTGCGTTCAAGCGCGCCGCTGCGCCCTTTTGCCCTGCGCGCTTAAGACATAAGATCTTGCCGGAATCAGCCGGCTCTGGAGGTTAAGAGGTATGGGATTTGTCCTTTGCCCTCGCTGCGAACTGAACTATATGAAGGATACCGATACATACTGCGATATCTGCACGCAGGAGCTGCGCGGAACCGCGCCGAGGGATGAGGTAGAACTCTGCTCCATTTGTAACGAGAACCCGGTGCTCCCGGGTCGGGACGTGTGTGCCGCCTGTCTGCACGAACTGCAGCACAGCGGAAAGGTGACCTCTACGGATGACGGTGATGATGGTGAGGTCGATGCCGACGCCATCAGCGATATCGATACGGTAGGCGGTATGGAGGATATCATGCCGCTGGACACCGACGACAGGGATTACGGCGATATTGAGCATGCCCTGTCGCTGGAGTCGGTCCGAGAGGACGAGGAACGCGACCTGGAGGACGAGGACGACAACGAGCGCTGAGAAGAGAGACGGCACCGATATGCGTGTATATGCCATAGCCGACCTGCACATGCCCGGCGGGGAAGACAAGCCGATGGATATCTTCGGGGACAACTGGGAGGGCCACGTGGAGAAAATCTTCTCCGACTGGCGCGAAAGGGTCACCTCGGAGGATGTTGTCTTGGTGCCGGGGGATATCTCGTGGGCCATGTACCTGGAGGGGGCAACCGAGGATCTTCTGTCCATCGCCGCCCTTCCCGGGAAAAAGGTGCTCCTGCGCGGGAACCACGACTACTGGTGGACCTCCGTGAGTAAGCTGCGCGCCCTTTTGCCGGAGGATATG
Organism: Clostridia bacterium; assembly: GCA_017476845.1. Classification (GTDB taxonomy): domain Bacteria; phylum Bacillota; class Clostridia; order Christensenellales; family Aristaeellaceae; genus UBA2943. The sequence continues at coordinate 21,130 of JAFUZB010000224.1, read as the reverse complement.
TATGCGGTGCAAAACGATGCCGTGGATCTGGGGGACTTCGTGGTATGCGGTACACGCGGATGGCTTGTGCCTGGCTGCGGGGAAGCGATGTCGGCACAGGATGAGAAGGTCTATAAGCGCGAATGCATGCGCCTGGAGCTCTCTCTGGAGGCAGCCTTCCGCATCGCCAATGGCCGTCCGGTGATTGTCATGCTACACTATCCGCCGCTCTACCCCAATGCGCGGGATACCGGGTTTACGCAGGTGCTGGAGAAATATCCTATTGATACCGTCCTGTACGGTCATCTGCACGGGAAAGGGATCGCGGCCAAGTTTGAAGGCGTGCACAACGGGATTGCCTATCATCTGGTCAGCTGCGACAGCATGGATTTCCGATTGAAGGAAATTCCGATTTTTCCCCGGACGAGCGAAGAAGAGTCACAGAGCAATATCAGACAAGAGGAGACTTCTTAGGAGCCTACCCTCCGGTGACACTTTCTCCCACTTTTTCTTCCCGCCCCGCCCTGTAAGGCAGAGCAAGGGTGGGAAAACGAAAAAAAGACAAGAAAAAAATCCCGGGGACAAGAAAAAGTTTTTGATACCCCTTATCATTTTCCGAACACTAAGGGACAGCCGACTTGTGCGGTTGTCCTTTTTCTTTACCCAAATCCTGAACCGAGAAAAACGGATACCCACAAGATGTGGTCCAAGAACGGACCGAGAAAAAAGAAAAGCCCAAGGGAGGGTGTGTTTTTTTCTTTCCCGGGGCACAAGATGGTCTACTTGCGGAAAGAAAGAATAGTGGTGTAGAATGGTACCGCATCCCAATTTCGGAATCATTTGGTGGGGAAAGGTGGTAGACGATGGGCGAGCATATGCAGCCGGATGGCGCGACGTCCGTCGTGCTCTCACCCGAAGACCAGGAAGCGGCAAGACTGCAGAAATACGAAAAAAGCTTTGTGGGAAGCTATCTTCATTCCCTTGACAGCAAGGGAAGGCTTGTTGTCCCGCAAAGCTTCAGGGAGGAACTGGGGAAGAGCTTCTACATTGCCCCTTCCAAGGACTTCTCCTATGCCGCGCTGTATCCCAATCTCGCATGGGCAAGGGTGCGCGACCGTTACGCGCGCCTGGGATCCCTGAACCCACAGCTCAATATCTTTCTCAACCAGTTTGACGCCCTGTCCTTCCGCGGACAGGAATGCGACGGTCAGGGACGCATCCTGCTTCCCCAACGCGTGCGCGAGGAATTGCTGTTCGGGGAAAAGGACGTAGAGATTACCGGTGCGAACGATCACGTGCGCATCATCAGCCTCTCCCGCGCCAAGGCGGCCAAAGAGAGCTTCCAGAACAATCTTCCCGACATCCTCGCACAGATTGCGGAACTGGAAAAGAAACTGCAGGCAGAGGGCCTGATTGAATGACATATCGGACACGAAATTTGCCGGCGCACGGGCGGCGGCAGGTTTTGTGTCTCTATTCACACTTTGATATCGGATCCGGAAAGAAAGAAGGCGTATTTCGGTGCAGAGACGGATGAGCAGACGGGGCATGGGCAAGGTGAGTAAGCCCAACTACTATACGGGACGCCCGACCCCCGGGAAGGAGCGCCTGCGTTCATTCATCTCCGCTCCGGTCCTGGGGGCGGACATGCGTGTGGTCATAGAGGACACCGACCACTCCACGCGCACCGATAGACTCCACAAAAGACGCCAGGAAAACCGCAGCCGCATCCATCGCGCCTGGGGCCGGGAAGGTATCCGGACCAATCTCGCCTATGCGATCTGCTTTGGCCTTGCCATGCTGTTGGGTGCGATCCTTCTCTACGGCCGCATCAATGTCTGGGGACTTGCGATCCAGAATCGTGACGCCAACACCAAGCTCAACACCACCAAAGCCAAGTGTGTGGAGCTTAGAGACGAGATTGACGCGGCCGAAAAGGAGATCTTTGTCGGTTACGAAGCCGTAGACATCGGTCTGGTATCGGATATCGGTGTGCGCAAGGAAACGCTGGTCGCGCCCCTGGGCGCGATTGTCAATCCGCAGTAAAGGGATTTCTACAGATTAGTTAGACGGTATGAGGGATAGTATGCTTCTCAGTAAACTCATCAGGGACCTGCCGTATCTCCTGGAAACCAGGGGCAACCTGGAAACGGAGATTGGCGCAGTCGTTTCCTCAAGCCATGAAAAGAATGACAGGGGCATCTTTTTCTGCATTGTGGGCGCCCGCTTTGACGGCCACAGTTTTGCCGAGGAAGCCATCGCCAACGGATGCGTCGCCCTTGTAGTGGAGCGCTTCCTGCCTCTGGATGTCCCCCAGGTCCGCGTGAGCGACGGGCGTGCGGCGATGGCGCGTATCTGCGCCGCTTTCTATGACTATCCCGCCACCAAGATGAAGATGTGCGCGATCACGGGCACCAAGGGAAAGACGACGACTAGCTACATGTTCAAGTCGATTGTCGAGGCCGCAGGCTACAAATGCGGCCTCATCGGCACGACGGGCACGCTCATCGGGACGCGCAAGCTTGTGAGCCACCTGACTACGCCTGACCCCGTGGAGCTGCAGCGCACGCTGCATGCCATGGTGGAGGAAGGCTGCACCTATGCCTGCATGGAGGTATCCGCCCATGCGGTCGACATGCATCGCCTGGACGGTATGTCCTTCGATGTCGGCTGCTACACGAACCTAAGCCAAGATCACCTCGACTACTTCGGTACCATGGAGAAGTACTTCGAGGCCAAGAAATCCTTTATCGTAGGCGGACAGTGCCGCAATGTCTCCCTCAATGCGGATGACGAGACGGTGGAACGCATCGTGCCCGATGTGACCGTGCCCAAACTGACCTACTCCATTTCCGCCAACAGCGACCTCTATGCCAGAGACATTGAGATCTCGGAAAACGGCGTGGATTTCAACATGTCCCTGCACAACACCCAGGCCTTCCCCGTACATCTTGTCATGACGGGCATGTTCAATGTCTATAATGCCCTGGCTGCGGCCAGCTGCGCGATGATTCTGGGCATTGACGCGGAGGACATCCGAAAGGGCCTGGAGGCTATCCAGGCGGTGCCGGGACGCATCGAGATGCTGCAGACAGGCACGCCCTACAAGATCATTCTGGACTATTCGCACTCGCCGGATGCCCTCAAGAACATTCTCAAGACGGTACGGCAGTTCGCCAAGGGCCGTGTGATTGCACTCTTTGGCTGCGGCGGGGACCGGGACCATCAGAAGCGCCCGATCATGGGCCGCATCGGCGGTCTGCTCGCGGACTACTGCGTGCTCACCAGCGATAACCCCAGAAGTGAAGATCCCATGAAGATCCTTGCCTCCATTGAGGAAGGCATTAAGCCCACGGGAAAGCCCTACACGGTGATTGAGAACCGGCGCGAAGCCATCCGCTTTGCCATGCAGATGGCCGAGGAGGGCGATATCATCGTGCTTGCCGGCAAGGGCCATGAGACCTATCAGGAGATCATGGGCGAAAAGAAGCCCTTTGACGAAAAACAGGTGGTCAAGGAACTGCTCCGGGAAAGCGGAGTTCAGGCATAAGACACACGGGAAAGTTGAGGCCGTATAGAAAGTATGCTGCGGATGATGATGTCACTGGCGGTGGGACTGTTTCTGGTGCTCCTGATGGGGCCGAAGTTCATACCGTACCTTCGAAAGATGCATTTCGGACAGACTATCTATGATCTGGGCCCGCAGGCACACAAGACAAAGCAGGGTACGCCGGTCATGGGCGGCCTGATGATGGCCTTTGCCCTGCTCGTGTGCGCCATTGCCTTCCATCCGCTGCCCTTTGGCGGCATATGGGATTTCATGCCGGCCCTGGTGCTTATCAGCCTCCTTTCCATGGCGGTCGGCTTTACCGACGACTACATCAAGGCGGTCAAAAAGCGCCATGAGGGGCTGACGCCCAAGCAGAAGATTTTCGGTCAGGTCTTTGTTGCCGTGGCCTTCTCTGTCTACTGCTATTTCTCCCCGAAGGTGGGGAGTGTCATTCTCATTCCCTTCACCGGCCTTTCCTGGGATCTTGGGATTTTCTATATCCCGATCATGACGCTGCTCATTATCTTCATCGTCAATTCGGCCAATCTGCAGGACGGCCTGGACGGCCTGCTCTCCACAGTGACGGCCGTCTCCTTCACCGGATGGGCCGCACTGGCCATTCTCATGGGCCTTGCGATGCCGGAAATGAAGGCCGACTACAGCTGTATCGCGGTCTTCGCGCTCGCGCTCACCGGCGCAGCCCTGGGTTTCCTTCGCTTTAACCGCTATCCCGCCAAGGTGTTCATGGGCGATACCGGCTCCATGCTCATCGGCGGGGCGATCGTGGGCTGCAGTCTTCTGCTCAGGCAGCCCCTGATGATGCTTCTGTTTGCCTGGTGCCCGATCATGTCCTCCCTGAGTGTGATCATCCAGCGCATCTACTTCAAGCTCACTCACGGCAAACGCATTTTCCGCATGAGTCCGATCCACCATCACTTTGAGCTGGTCGGATACAGTGAAACCCAGATTGTGGCCATGTACGGCACTATCACGGCGGTCCTGTCCATCCTGGGTGTGCTCTCGGTGCTTTCGTCCCTGGGCTACTGAGTGGGAAAAGCGCAAAGAATCGGCAAGGAAGCGTAAGAGAATGCATATCGGTGAATTTGCGGATAAGAAGGTTCTGGTTGTCGGCATGGCCAGAAGCGGCGTGGCGGCGGCAAAGCTGCTTGCAAGCGCCGGAATAGAAGTCACCATCAACGACAGCAAAAGTGCGGACGAGCTTGGGGATGCCCTAAAGCCCCTGGAAGGCTATGCGCTGGACAGACAGCTCGGGAAGGCTGCCATGGAGTGCCTGGAGGGAAAGGATATCCTGGTGCTCTCGCCGGGGATCCCGGACAAAGCGGCTTTTGTCGTCAAAGCCAAGGAAATGGGCATCCGCGTCATCGCGGAGATCGAGCTGGCCTATGAGATGAGTGACGGAGAGATGGTGGCCATCACCGGAACCAACGGAAAGACGACCACAGTGACCCTCCTCAATCAGATCTTCCTGGACGCAGGGTTCCGCTCTCAGGCGGTAGGCAATATCGGCTATCCCTATGCCGAAGGCGTGATGGGGGAGAAGACCGGGGACAGATATGTCTGTGAATGCTCCTCGTTTCAGATGGAGACGGTGGACGGGTTCCACCCGCGGGCAGCGGCTCTTCTCAATATCACCGAGGACCATCTGAACCGGCATGGTACCATGGCGGAGTACACCAGGCTCAAGATGCGGATGTTTGAAAAGCAGACCGCAGCGGACTATGCCGTCTTTAACGGCGATGATCCCGCCCTTGCGGGACTGGACGGGCAGGTCAGGTCGCGCACGCTCTTTTTCTCAAGAAAGGGCGAGGTCGAAAACGGCTGCTTCCTGCGCGGGGACACGGTCGTGTTCCGGCTGGACGGGAAAGAGACGGAGATCATCGACCGCAGGGAGATATACATCCCGGGTCCCCACAACCTGGAAAACGCCATGGCGGCTGTCTGTCTTGCCATGGTGAGCGGCATTTCCGCCGAAAGCATGGCGCAGACCCTTCGCACCTTTAAGGGTGTGGAGCATCGCATCGAGTTCACAAGAGAGCTTCGAGGCGTCCGCTACTACAACGATTCCAAGGGCACCAACGTGGACTCCACGGTATGTGCGGTGCGCACAATGGATCGGCCGACGGTGATCATTCTCGGCGGCTCGGACAAGCACTGTGACTTTACGCCGCTGGCCAAGAGCATGTTGGCCTCGGATAACATTCGAGAAGCTGTTCTTATCGGCGTGACCGCGCAGCAGATTGAGGATACGTTCAAGACCAACGGATATACGGCCATCACGCGCGCATCGTCCATGGAGGATGCGGTGAAAAAGGCAACGGACCTTGCAAGCGAGGGATGGAACGTCCTGCTTTCGCCTGCGTGTGCATCCTTTGACATGTTCCACGACTACGAGGAGCGCGGCAGAATCTTTAAAGAGATTGTAAGAAGCCTGTAAGGTATACAGGCAAGAAAGGAAGTGAGGCAGATGGAATACGGAAAGCAACCCCAGGGAATGTGGGATGCGGCAGACGGCACGGACTGTTCCATGCTGCCCCATTTCGACTGGCAAAAGAACGGATTCAGGATGCAGACCACCCTGATCGATCAGGTGCGCGGCGTCGATGCCGAAAATGACAACGGGTATGCACCGGAATCCGACAGCCGGGTGCGGCAGTACATGAATGCGCCGTTTTCGGACGGCGCAGTGGATCCCACAATGATGCGAGAGCGCTCCGACAACCTGATCGGCCATACCGGCGGATTCTGGGAGGGGAGCCGGTCTCCGGAGAGCGAGAATACGCAGGCGCAGGAGAGCGGGACGGAGAAAAAGAAAAGGCTGCGTCTGAGCAACAAGGCGATGCGCAGAATCACGATCGGAACAGGCATCGCGGCCGCACTTGTTCTCTTCATGCGCTTCTTTGTCTTCAATGTCGGCCAGATTAATGTCCTGGGTCTGGACGAGACCAGCCGGGGCATGCGCAACGAGATTGTGGCGATGTCGGGCGTGCACCGGGGGGACAACATCCTCACCCTTGATGACAAGACCATCGAGAACCGGATCAACCAGATGCGCTATGTACAGGTGGAGGCCATCGAAAAGCAGATGACCCACACGGTCAATCTGCATGTGCGCATCCGCCAGCAGAGCATGTATCTGTGGCACTGCGGCATCATCTACATTCTCGACAACCGCGGCATGGTGCTGGAAAAGTACGATGTCTATCAGAAGAATCCCGAGAACATGGTGATTCCGGATTACCCGCAGGTGCTGGGACTGGACATCAACTACTGCGAGGAAGGCAGCACGCTGCGCCTCAACAATGACACACAGCTGTCGGTCTACATGAATTTTGCGCGCGAACTCACGGTGATGAAGATGACCGACATGGTCCGCGAGATCTACCTTAACGATGTCAACAGCATCTACCTGGGTACGGCCAACGGGTTCTCGGTACGCATGGGCGACAGCTCAAGAATCCATGCCAAGCTGCGCGCGCTGCAGCTGGTCATGGAATACCTGGAGAGGGAAGGACAGCCGGTAGGCACCATCGACATCTCCAATCCCGAAAGCCCCACCTACATTCCCACGGCAAGCCTGTAAGAGAGGGAAGAATCCGACAAGCGGATTCGTTATCTTAGATGTTTTTCTGTTTTCTCTCCCCGTGGGGGAGGCGGAGAAAAGAGAAACATTGCTTGCAATGCAGTATGGAAATCAGTATAATGAAACGTGGCATATTGGATGTGATGTATCCGTATGCGGAAATCTGGGAGGAGTAACCGATGAAAACCACGATTGCGGCCATGGACTTCGGAACAAGCAAAATCGTGACGCTGGTCGCGGAAAACGGCGGTAATTCGCGCTGCGATATCGTGGGTGCGGGTGTAGCAGAATATGATGGCTTTCTTCCGGACGGTTGGAACAATCCGGCCGAACTGAATGAAAAGATCATGGAGTGCATCCGGGATGCCGAGGAGCAGAGCCATCGGAAGATCCATTCCCTGAACATCGGTGTGCCTGCCGCCTTCACCAAGGTGTATCCCACCCAGGCAAGGATTTCCCTTCGCGGGGAAACCAATCCCAGGGTCACGCCGGAGGATGTCCGGGCGGTCTTTACCGCGGCCGAGAAGAACCTGGACGATATGATGGGGATTGTCATTCATTCCTCACCCGCCTGGTTCTCCGTGGACAACGGCAAGCAGACCATTGAGCCCGTGGACCTCAAGGGCCGTGAGCTCTCGGCGCTGATCTCCTTTGTGGTGGCGGACCGCTTCTTCATCGATGAAGTCAACAAGCGGGTCTCCTCCCTGGGCTATTCGATCGACGGTTTCTATTCTACGGCGGCCGGTGAGTCGATTCTCTTCCTCCCCGAGGAGGAGCGCGACAAGACGAGCGTGCTGATTGATATCGGCTACCTCAATACCGATGTCATGGTCGTGCAGGGCGATGCCCTCATCTACATGGATACCGTGGAGATCGGCGGCGGCGATATCTCGGCCGACCTGGCGACAAGCCTGAATATCTCCCTGGTGGAGGCCGAGGAAAAGATCAAGCGCATGTTTGTGTTTGGTTCCGACGGCAAGGACAAGACCTATGATCTTCCCGGCTCGGACGGACGCAAACCGCAGAGCTTTACCCACGACGAGGTGTCCGCGATCGTACTTCCGCGCGTGGACGAGTTGGCCGAGAAAATCCAGGAGAAGCTCGATGAGAGCGGAATCCGCCTGGGTAAGTGGTCCAACATCTATCTCACCGGCGGCGGTCTCAGCTTTAACCGCGGCGGCCGCGACTATCTTGGCACACGGCTTGACCGCACGGTGCGCGATGTACCGATGCGCACAGCCAATTTCAACAGCTTTTCCTTCTCCAGCACGCTTGGCCTCATGGATCTGATCATCGATACCGTGGAGCAGAAGCATGCGCAGTCGACGACCATAGGCGGGTCAATCAGGGATTTCTTCAGAAACCTCTTCGGAGGCTGATCCCTGCTCCCATACGCTAGTCCCTGTTTCGGGAAAATGTCAGGAGGATGTAACGTGATTGAGTTCCAGAATGACGATACAGGCAGCTTTGCTTCAATAAAAGTTGTCGGTTGCGGCGGTGGCGGCAACAATGCCGTGAACCGCATGGTCGAAGCGGGACTGAAGGGTGTGGAATTCATCTCCATCAACACAGACCGTCAGGCCTTGGGCATGTCCAGTGCCCAGAACAAGATCCAGATCGGTGAAAAGCTGACCAAGGGTCTGGGAGCCGGTGCTGTGCCGGAGGTCGGCCGCAGGGCCGCAGAGGAGAGCCGCGAGTAGATTGCGGCTGCCCTTGAGGGTGCCGATCTGGTCTTCGTGACTGCCGGTATGGGCGGCGGCACGGGTACCGGTGCTGCGCCTATCGTCGCCGAGATCGCCCGCGATGTCGGCGCCCTGACCATTGCTGTGGTCAGCAAGCCCTTCACCTTTGAGGGCAAACAGCGCATGAAGAATGCCGAGATGGGCATTGCCGATCTCAAGCAGCGCGTGGACACCCTTGTGGTGATCCCCAATGACCGTCTCCTGCAGGTAGTCAGCAAGGGAACGAGCATGCTGGAAGCCTTCCGCACGGCCGATGATGTGCTGCGCCAGGGCATCCAGGGCATCTCTGATCTCATCGCAGTGCCCGCGCTCATTAACCTGGACTTTGCGGATGTCAAGACGGTCATGGAAAGCGGCGGTCTGGCCCACATGGGTATCGGTACCGCCAGCGGCGAGAACCGTATGCTCAAGGCGGCCGAGGACGCGATCTCCAGCCCGCTGCTTGAGACCAACATTGACGGCGCACGCGCTGTGCTCATCAATATCACCGGTTCGTCCGACATGAGCATCATGGACATCAACGAAGCGGCCAACAAGGTCATGCAGAGCGCAGATCCCGAGGCCAACATCATCTTTGGTGCCAATGTGGATGAGAGCCTGGGCGATGAGATCCGTATCACGGTCATTGCTACCGGGTTTGAGAAGACCCCGTTTCCGCCCAGGGATCCGGTCCGCAAGCCCCGCGAGCAGGAGAATGACAGGCTCTTCGGCGCAAGCACGCCCTATGCTGCCACCTCCAGCTTCTCCGGCATGGCAAGCGCTCCCGGACGCGGCGACTATGATGATTATGCCGCGCAGGCCCCGGATGCCACGGCTCCCTACATTGCCAGCCGTCAGTCCATGGGCGCACCCAGCGCACAGCCGGGCTATCAGGGCACATATTTCCAGCAGCCCCAGCAGACCGGCGGCTATCAGCCGGTGCAGCCGCAGTACGGCCAGCAGCAGATCTTCCAGCAGGCCCAGCCGCAGGCTTACCAGCCGACCTTTGCCAGCACTTCTCAGGTGCAGCAGGTGACGCAGGATACCGGCACAGTGGACGCTACCAGGGTCCAGAAGGATGCTAACGGTGTTCCGAGCTTCCTGCACAGAAATCGATAAGGTATACTCCCTCTGAGTCCTCAGAGTAAAGCAGATACATACTTTCCCAAGTGCCACGGCTTACTCCGTGGCTATTTTTATACCCTTTCCTCTTGTAAAGCGGAAGGTGTGGCGCTATAGTTACGGAAGGATTTTGAAGGAGACATGACGGATGTGCACATTTCGAAGGGCAACCCTGGCAGATCTAGACGCCATCGTAAGCATCTATGACGCCGTCCACAGCGAGGAGGAAGCGGGACGGGCAGTCATCGGATGGGACAGGAAGATCTATCCGACGGCGCGCTCTGCTACGGAAGCCATTGAGGCCGGGGAAATGTACGTTGAGGAAGCGGACGGTGTGGTCGGATCTGCGCGGATCAATCGGGCGCAAGTCGATGTCTACAGCCTTGGCAACTGGGAATACGCATGCGCGGCGGATGGAGCGCTTGTGCTCCACACCCTGACCATCGACCCTGCCTGCGGCGGACGAGGTCTTGGTGCAGCCTTTGTGGCCTTCTATGAGGACATGGCAAGAAAGCAGGGGATAGCTGAGCTGCGCATGGACACGAATGCGAAGAATCTTCGTGCACGGGCGCTCTATCGAAAGCTCGGCTATCGGGAAATCGGGATCGTGCCCACGGTGTTCAACGGGATTCCCGGGGTAGAGCTTGTGCTCCTTGAAAAGCATCTGGAGGGAAATTGATATGGATTTCACGGCATGTACCGAGCGCGCGCAGGAGCTGCGTGCCCTTGGCATCCTGGTGACGCGAAAGGGCGAAGAGATACTGGAATGGTACGCTGAGCCGGAGTGCCGGCGCAACGTATACTCGGCGAGCAAGAGCTTTACCAGTGCGGCGGTAGGGTTTGCCGTGCAGGAAGGCCTTCTGTCCCTGGACGAGCCGCTCTTGGACGCCTTCGCGGGCGAAGGCCCGGAAAATCCGGATGCACACCTGCAAAAAGCGGTCGTGCGCGATCTTCTGACCATGCATCTCGGGCAGGTGGCACCCAGCCTCATGGGCGAGCAGCGCATACATATGCAGGAGGACGACTGGGTCCGCTACAGTCTTGCGCAGCCCTTCTCCGAAGATCCGGGGGAGAAGTTTCTCTACAACAATGTCGGTCCCTATCTGGCCGGAGTTCTGGTACAGCGGCGCGCAGGATGCAATCTGCAGGACTATCTGTATCCGCGGCTGTTTAAGCCCTTGGGCATCAGAAAGCCGACCTGGGAGATGGATCCCGTAGGCTACACCTTCGGGGCGGGCGGACTGTTTCTTGGGATCACGGAGCTGCACAAGTTTGGGCTTCTCTATCTTGCGGGAGGCGCATGGGAGGGAAAACAGCTCCTGCGTGCAAGCTGGATTGAGGAGAGCACGCGCGATTACCGTGATTCCGGGTATGGCTACCTCTTCTGGCGCGGGAAGTATGACAGTTACCGTGCCGACGGCAAGTACGGGCAGTTTTGCATTGTGCTCCCGGAGAAGGAGAGCGTGATCACGGTCGTCTCTGAGTGCAGGGATACGAGGAGCTTGATCCATCTGCTTTATGATGAGATTTGTGCCAAGCTCTGAGCGCATGTCTTCTTTGGATAAGCCCTTGAATAGGGCGATATGGATTGTGGCAAAACGCCATGCAATCGACTATAATACTTGAAGCTTTTCGTGCTGTGGCACATAAGGCCAGACTGCAGCTTGGTAGCGCTGCGGCGAAACAAAGGAGGAACCTTTTTATGCGCAGGATGCTTTGCTGCGTTCTCACCCTGGGTCTTTTGCTGATGGCTTTTCCGCTCCCAACGCTTGCACAGGAAGACTATGTCATGGCCGGATATGATACGGCAGACAGCAAGCATGTGTGGGACGACAATCTGTTTTTCCGTCGCATGGCGGAGCTGACGGGCATCGACTTTACCTTTCAACAGTACAATGACACCGATGAATGGACCAAGGTAAAGGCAGGCTTTACGGCAGGCGGCGAGCTTCCGGATGTGCTCTTCAAGGCCGAGCTTTCCGAAGCAGAGACGATATCGCTCTATGAGAAGGGCGTACTGATTGATCTGAAGCCCTATCTCCCGACCTACGCCCCCAACCTCTGGGCGCTTCTTCAGAATCATCCGGAGTGGGAGAAGGCGATTACCCTTTCGGACGGTGCGATTGTGGCACTGCCGACGATCAACGAGCTGCCCACCGAGAATGCGATCTGGATCAACAAGACCTGGCTTGGCCGTCTGAAACTGGAGATGCCCTCCACCGCAGAGGAACTCACCGAAGCGCTGCGCGCGATCAAGACGCAGGACCCCAACCGCAACGGCAGAAGCGATGAAGTACCGCTGACATTCACGGGACTGTGGGAGCTCAAGTTCCTGGCGCACGGATTTGGCGTGGCCCCCAATGACTACGGCATCGAAGTGGTGGATGGGAAGGTCGTTTTCCAGTATACGACGGACGCTTACAGGGAATTCCTCACCTGGCTTCATAGCCTGTATGTGGAGGGCCTGATTGATCACGACGGCTTTACCACCCTGGATTCGTCCCGCGCAATCACGGACACCAATGCCACGATTACCTTTGGTGCCGTCTACGGCCCCACACCCATGACCATGCTGCCCTCCTCGGTGCTCTCGGACTATTCGGTGCTGCTTTTGAGCGCGGACGGTAAGCAGGTCTACAGGCAGCTGATGGGCGAGATCACACGCGGAACCTTTGCGGTGACAAGCGCATGCAAGGATCCCGGGGCGCTTCTGTCCTGGGTGGACTATCTGTACACGACCGACGGCTGCTTCCTTGCTGCCTCCGGCCGCGAGCATGACGAGTACGATGTCACGAGCGACGGAAAATGGTACTGGTTGGATGATGTGACGACAGTGCAGGATTCCATCCTCGTTGATTCGACGATCTCCGAGGGTGCGGCGATGCCCCTGTACATGAGTGCGGATTATCAGCTGTCCTTCGACGATGAAACCACGAGCCGGGCCGTTTCGGAGCTCTATGAGCTGCACAAGGCGGCGAAGCTGGCCTATCCGACGATCAGCATTCCTGCGGAAAAGAAAGCAGAGATTGCACAGATCTGGTCTGAGCTCGGCAGCTGGTGCGAAGTGGCTATGACATGGTTTGTCACGGGAGACACGGAAATCAATGACGAGACCTGGGCTGCCTTTGTCAGCGAAGCGCAGGAGCGCGGCGCGGAGAAGATGGCGGCGATTTTCCAGGAAGTCCTGGACTGAAAAGGGGAGGATACCGGAATGAGCGTGTACGACGAAAAGATTGCCATCCTTTCTACGGATGAAGTGGCAAAGCAGCTGGCCTATCTGTACGGAAACCAGAAGGACATGGTGGAGGCACAGCGGGCAAGATACGAAGAGCTGATCCGCAAGCACGAAAAATACTTTGGCACCACCAAGCCGATTCATCTGATCTCGGCCCCGGGCCGCATGGAGATCGGTGGAAACCACACCGACCACAATCATGGCAAGGTGCTCGCTGCCTCCGCTAGCCTGGATACGCTCGCTGCAGTGTCTGTTCGGGATGACAGCTTTGTGCGCGTGCGCTCTGACGGGTATCCGCTCATTGAGGTGGATCTGAGAACGCTCACGCCAAGACAGGCAGAGCAGGGGAAAACCGCCGGCCTTATCCGCGGTGTCGCGGAGCGTATGACGCAGCTGGGCTACAATGTGGGCGGATTTGAAGCAACGATCACGAGCTCTGTTGTGTCCGGCAGCGGACTGAGCTCGTCGGCTGCCTACGAGGTTATGACGGTGGCCATTCTCGACAAGCTCTACAACAAGGGCGACATGGATTTCAAGGTCAATGCGATTGTGTCCCAGTATGCCGAGAATGTACATTTCGGAAAGCCCTCGGGGCTCTTGGATCAGATGGCAAGCGCAGCGGGCGGTCTGGTCACGGTGGATTTCCAGAATCCGCAGCCCGAGGTGCGTGCCCTTGGCTTTGATTTCGCCAGCCGCGGATATGCGATCTGTGTGGTCGCCCCCGGCGGAAGCCATGCGAACCTGACCGATCACTATGCGGCGATCCCTGTGGAGATGAAGCAGGTGGCGAAGGAATTCGGCAAGGACTTCCTTCGTGAGGTTCCGGAGAGTGAATTCAGAGCCAGTATCGGTGAACTGCACAAAAAGCTTTCGGACCGCGCCATTCTGCGTGCCATGCATTTCTATGCGGAGAACCGCAGGGTGGATACCCAGGTAGCCGCACTGGAAGCCGGAGATCTCAATGCGTTCTTTGAGGCGATCATTGAGAGCGGAAGATCCAGCGCAATGTATCTACAGAACATCTATGCCTTCGCGGACAAGCAGCCGCTGAGTGTGGCGCTGGCCCTGGCGGAGGATATGCTCAAGGGCAAGGGCGCATGGCGCGTTCACGGCGGCGGCTTTGCCGGCACGACACTCAATTTCGTTCCGCTGGACCTGCTCGGAGAGTTCCGTGCCACGATGGAAAGGGCCTTTGGACCGCGCTCCTGCCTGGTGCTGAATATTCGTCCTGTCGGTGCATACGAGCTCGCATAAGACAAGAAAGAGGACCCTTGGGGCAATACGATGTTCCAGGGGTCCTTCTTCCTCATGCGCAGACTTTGAGAGTGCGAAGAGAAGGCGCAATACGTGTGCCCCGGTGGACCAGATAGTGGACCAAAACCTTGCCAGGTGTGACCTTGGGCGGGCTAAGACAAAAGAAAAATCCTTGAAAACCTAGTGTTTTCAAGGATTTTCATGCGAGCTGATAGGCGGATTTGAACCGCCGACCTCATCCTGACCAAGGATGCGCTCTACCACCTGAGCTATATCAGCACGGGCAACGCACTAGATGATAGCATGTTCTTTGGAAAAACGCAACCCCTTTTTTTGAAGCCTCAAATGCCGTTTCTTACCTGGGTTCCCGGTTACCGGATCCATGTCCTTCCCGTGGCTTCAAGCTCTTCCTGGGCGTTGATCCAGTAGCTTGTCAGCACAGGGGAGGCAACGGGATCTGCCTCAAATCGACTGGGATCGACATGCAATCCGATCTCCCCGCGGTTTCGAATCAGCGCAACATAGTCGGAAATATCGGAAAGCTTCTCATTCAGGGCAACACCGAAGAGCTCTTCCTGCCTATTGATGCGCGAGGAATCATGGTTGTCGGAGCCTGCCGTCATGACCAGATGGAACTCTTGGGCATAATGATAGGCATAGGTATCGTTGACCTGCTGATTGCCCGCGTTGGCCACCTCTGCGCCGTCACAGAACCGGAGCCCCAGACGAATATAGCGCATATAGTCGCGCATGCGGAAGGGATGGGCCTGGATGACGGCACCGCCGCCCTCGTGCACCAGCTCAAGCTGCCTTGCGCGGCTGCACTTTTCGATCTCCGGATGCGTGAGGAGCCATGCTTTGTCCAGACCATAGACAAGGTATTCGTCATCCCCGTATCCCTGCTCCCAGCCGAAGAAGACGTCCAGTCCGATCTTTTCGCCTTCCTCGCGGGCATCCTCATAGCCCCGGCAGAACTGCTTGACCTTTTCCTGCCAGGGAAGTGAGCGCGGAACTGCACAGTTCCCGCCAAAGAAATGGTCGGTAATGATGATTCCGGCAAAGCCGAGATCGGCATATCTCCTGGCGTGCTCTTTACCGGTGGATTTGCCGCAGGCACTGGACAGGCAGGTATGCATGTGCGTTTCATAGAGATAGGCCATATGTTTTCCTTTCAGGATCGCAATAGACTTTGTACGCTGAGAGCAGAGCCTATGGATCTTTGCCATGGCGGAGATTTTTTACTTCCCATTTTGTCTGCATCTCCCGTATACTTTAAGCCATGACACAGAGGGCATTGTATCACAGTGCCGGGAAAGTGTCCAAGAACGCAGACTGCGCCGCTCAAGGCAGGTCTTGACTCCCCGAAGAAGCCGTCTTCGGGCCAATGATGTCGGAAAAGAAGGGAAATGTTTGAACCGCATACTACTTCGGATGATCAGGCACAGAAAGTTCGTGATCCTCCTCTGCCTTGTCCTGCTTATCCCCGCCGTGTTGGGGTTGATCCACACGAAGACAGGCTATGATCTTTTCTCCTATCTCCCGGAGGAAACAGAAGCGATCCGGGGGGAGGAAATACTGAAGGAGGAGTTTGGACACGGTGCACTCTCCCTTGTCGTCACGCAGGGATTGACAGCCCGGGAGCAGGCGGCACTGGAAGAACAGATGAAGACGATAGAACACGTCGACACCGTTCTGGGCTATGAGAGCCTCGTGGGCACAAGTATTCCCTCCCTGTTTCTTCCGGATACGCTGCGGGAGCGGATGGAGCGGGGAGACGCCAGACTCTCGGCGGTTTTCTTTGACGAGGCGGCTTCCACGGAAGAAACCATGCACGCCGTAGAGGACCTGCGCGCCCAGGCGGGGGAGAGCACGTACATATCGGGCCTTGCCGCCGTGACCTCTGACCTGATGACACTTGTGACAAGCCAGGAAGGTATCTGCATCCTCCTGGCTGTCCTGGCGGTTTTGGCTGTGCTCCTTGTGACAACGGATGCCGTCCTCCTTCCGTTTGTGTTACTGGGGGCCATGGCGCTGAGCATCGTTTTCAATATAGGGACGAACTTCTTCCTGGGCGAGATCAGCTTTCTCACAAGAGCCGTTGCATCTTTTCTGCAGCTGGGGCTTACCCTCGACTATGGGATTTTCCTCTGGCATGCCTACCGGGAGAACATCATACGGATCGAGGACCGGGACCTCGCCATGGCAGAGGCTATCCATGAGACTTTTTCGTCGATTCTGGGGCCAGGTCTTACGACAATGGCATGCTTCACCGCCCTTTGCTTCATGTCCTTGGCCCTTGGACGCGATCTTGGCCTTGTCATGATCAAGGGGATTGTGTTCAGCATCCTTGGTACGGTGACATGGCTGCCCTGTGCGATCCGGCTCCTGGATGGGGCGATCGAGAAGACGGGGCATAGGGCCTTTCTACCGAGCGCGGCGGGGATGGCACGCTTTGTGCTCCGTCACACCAGAGCCCTTGCGATTTGCCTTGTGCTTGTCCTCGTCCCTGCCCTTTATGGCAGCAGCCGCCTGTCCCCGGGATTCGAGCAGGCGGGCACTGTGCCGGATACTGCACCGTCCGGCATCGCAAGGCAAAAGCTTCAGGAAACCTTTGGCATTTCCACAAGCCATCTGCTTCTTGTCGACAGCGCGCTATCGCAGAAGGAGACGATCCGGATGACGGAGCATCTGGAAGCGGTGGACGGTGTACAGTCGGTGCTGGGTGCGGATGCGATCCTCGGCATCGGGGTGCCGGTATCCTTCCTCCCGGAGCATCTGCTTTCAGGACTGAACGGTGAGCAGCACCGGCTGCTGCTCGTTCAGTCTGCGCTGCGCCCAGCCTCGGAGGAGATGCAACGACAGATGGATGCGCTTTTGCAGATCACAGAAGCGTACGATGCACATGGCATCCTGGTGGGTGAGGCTGCATCGACAAGGGAACTGATGAATCTCTCCTCAAGAGATTTTAGGCGCACAGCCCTGATTGCATTGCTTGCAGTTTTCGTGATCCTGCTTCTTGCGGAAAGATCAGTTTTGCTTCCGATCGTGCAGCTGTTGATCATCGGAGGGGCGGTGGCATGCAACCTATCCCTGTCCTTGCTTATGCCATCCGAGCCACCCTTCTATGCGCCGGTGTTTGCCTGCACGATTCAGCTTGGCTTTGCCGCAGACTTGACGATTCTTCTTACGAACCGGTACGTGACCATGCGCAAGGAGGGCAGGATGCGCAGGGAGGCCGCATATGAGGCCTTGTCTGCTTCTGCACCGTCAATTCTCTTAGGCGGCCTGGGCCTTTTTGCCGCGACGTTTGGCACTGCTGTATATAGCAGCGTCTCGGGTATCGCCTCCCTGTGTGCTCTTTTGGCACGCGGGGCGATCATCTCCATGATCTTCGTGCTCTTTCTGCTTCCGCCTCTTCTGATTGTCGCGGACCCTCTGATTGTCCCTACCACCCTCGGGATGCGAAACGGACACAGAGCATAAACGAAAGGAACATCTGTCGAATATGAATATGCAAGGGAAACGTCTTCTGGCCCTTTTCACTGCAATGTGCCTGCTTTTGCCCACTGTCGCCGCCGGGGCAGAGACGGTAAAGCATCAGCGGGTATACAGTGTCATTGGAACGGACGGCACGATCAGAGAGCTTGTCGATAACGTGTATCTGCAAAATACGGACGCGCTTGATACCATTGAAGACCGGACATCACTGGAGGACATTGAAAACCTCGGTGGGGACCAGGAATATGCGCACAACGGGAATACGCTGATCTGGCAGGCCGACGGTGGGGACATCGTCTATCAGGGAAATGGAAAGGCAGCGCTGCCGCTGCGTCCCGAAGTGATCTTCCTTGACGCTGAGGGGCGGAAACTCACCCAAGCGGAGGCAGCAGGCGCGGATGTAGTCACGATGCGGGTCACCTATGCACAGACGCAGCAGCTGCCCATGCTATGCGTGTGCGTGATCCCTCTGCCGTACGGTACACAGGTACTGGAGGCGGAATATGCCACGAGCGTTGCCATGGGAAACAGCACGCTCCTCCTGGGTTTCTCTCTTCCCGGACTGGACGCGCGTCTCAAGGTCCCGGGCGACTTTGAGGCAAAGCTGAAGCTTTCAGGTGAGGCACCCAGCTGGGTGATGGCGTTTGGTACCACGCAGGTGGCGGAAAAGATCGTTTCGTCTCTCGGGGACAGTTTTGATGACGCCGGCAGCCTTTCGCAGGATCTTCGCGCGCTGCTCCTGGCTGTGCGAAATGGGGAAGACCTTCCGGAAGTGCAAAACGCCAAGCTGGCTGCGTTTGTGGAGGAGTGGACATCCGCGCTTACCGCTGAGGTCAAGGAGGAAAAGCCCGCAGAGGAAACAACGTATCTTGCGGAAAGTGTAGAGAGCTTTCTGGAGAAGATAGGCAACCTTGCAGCCGAGCAGACTTCAGTCAGTGACGGTGCAGCGGACCTTGCGGAAGATACCGAGATGCTGAAGCAAAGTGCGAAGGCAATCGCGGAGGACACCGAGAAGCTGGGAAGCACGCTCGCTGAGGCATGGGAAGCATCAGAGATGAAGGCAGCGGCTGAGGAAGTTGCGGATCACGTATCGAGTCTGACTCAGGACCTGGAGAAGGTGGAGAAGAGTGGGAAGGACAGCAGCAAAAAGGCCGGAGAACTCAAAGAACACCTGATCGGCCTTGCTGAAAGTGCGCAAGAAGCCCAAAGTGGGACAAAAGCCCTGCTGAGCAGCCTGGAAGGCACGAAAGAATGGATTGAGTCCCTGAAAAATGGAATTGAAACGCTGAAAAACGGAGAAAAACACCAAGAAAGTGGAGACAAAAACCAAAACGCTGCCGAAAGTGGCGTGAATGGTGGGATCGTCGGCCTGGCAGACAGTGCTTCCGCACTAAAAAGTGGGGCAGAGGACCTGCTAGGGCGTTTACAGGAGACACAAAAAGCCGCAGAATCGCTTCAAAGTGGTATAGAACACATCGATAACGCAACAAATGAGCTAAAAAGTGGAACAGATGCCCTACATGACGATTTTATGACGCTTGAAGTGGAGGGAAACTCCCTTAAGGAGAGTGCTGAAGCGATGTTTGCGGCACTTCTCGCCCAGACAAATGTCATGCTCTCCCAATTGGAACTGGAGGAAGCCGGGGTGGAGGTCCCGGAGCTCACGAGGGACAACTATGGGGAAGCGATCGATCATATCTTATCCCAGCTGGATCCCGAGCATATCCTGAACCATATCACTGAGCGCGCGGGCAGCCAGGTATGGGAAGCACTGGCAGAGCAGCAAAGTGAACTGACGGCCACCGTGTGGCAGCAAGTTGAGGCAAGGCTGCTCAGCATCATTCTTTCGCGGGAAGGCCTGAAGACAGATGCCGCCAGCTTTCAGCAGGATGTCGAAAACGGCAAGATCCCGGAAACGACAGCTGCGCGTATCCGGGATGAGCTGGAGACAAAGCTGCAGGACGAAGAGATCGTACAGGCAGTAGAGGAACAGGTCAGCGGTCAGATCGATCTGCTCTATGCACAGCAAATGACAGACGAATCCCAGATGGCGGATATCCAGGCGGCCGCGGAAGGCTATGATACAGCCCAGATCTTCGTGCGGCTGCAGGCCGCGAAGGTGTCGCTGGAGAAGGCGGATGCGCTGGTGGGCCAGATGACATCGTATCTTGGCAGCGTGGAGCAGGCAGGGGAGAGCGTGGGTGTACTCTATCGCGGTATCACGGAGCTTGCGGGAAATGCCGAGGAGATCGGAAAGACAAGTACAGCGGTGACGAGTGCGAGCGGTGCAGACCGGGAGGCTGCCCTCTCACTTCATGCTTCTTCACAAAAGCTGGAGGAAGAGGTAGGGCGCACGGTTTCGGCTCTGGGATCGTTGGAGGCGAGCGCGGACAGCTTGGAAGTGCTATTTACAGAGTCCGAAGACCAGACTTCTTCCTTGGACGAGAGGAACAAGCAGTTGATCGAGGAGGCAAATGAGCTCGCCACGGATGCAGATGCGCTGCTTGCTGCTCTGGAAAGCGGAACCGGCGCTGTGAAAACGCTCGCGGAGACAATAGGTACCCTCTCCGGTCTTCCGGGTTCCCTCAATGATGCTCTTGGTGCGAGGGAGGAAAGTGCAGAGAATGCGAGTGCACAGCTGTCTCTCCTGATATCGAAAGTGGAAGAGCTTGTCTCCACTGCAGATACGCTTACAGAGAAAGCTCAGGCAGTTGAAGGCACAGCCCAAAGTGCCGTGCAGCTTGCGGGTACAGTCTCAGATGATGCGCGAAGCTTGGCCGAGGTTGCACAAGACCTTTATGAAGGTGCGGCAAACAGAGTAGACAAGTCCTCGGAGCGCATGGAAAAGCTGATTGATACGCTGCTGCCCCGCGTGGAGGAAAGTCTGGGCTGGGCGTTGGAGATCTATCAGAAGACACAGGCGCAGCTTGCATCTTATGCCAACTATGATCTTCTGGGGCCGGATATGTCCGGAGATACGGTCTATCTCATCCGGGTAGACCTGAAGTGAGGCGCATGGCAACAAAGAAGAGCCCGGTCCATAGCTTGCTATGGACCGGGCTTTGTCATACCTGGAACAGGTTGGATAGGTATAGGGACTGCGAAATCCTGTACTTGGAGGACTGGAACTCGCACTGTTACAGGAGACAGTCTTGATGCGCGCGGCGGCC
>JAFUZB010000223.1 GCA_017476845.1 Clostridia bacterium | reverse complement strand
TGCTCGCAAGCGCAAAGATGGTAATGAAGAAGTAACCGATGCCGCGAATGACATAGTCCGAGGTGGTCAATTTGATCTTCGAAGTGCTTTCCATCATATCGTCTTCATGTTTTGCCATGGTGCACCTCCATCAGAACAGCGAGTAGTCGGGCTCAATCTTCTTCACGATGCCGTTGACGGTGAGCACCAGAATGAAGCCGATGAGTGACTGGTAGAGACCGACAGCGGAAGCTGTCGAGAAGTTAAAGTCGGAAACCGTAGCGCGGTAGACGAACATCTCAATGATGTCCACCTTCTGGTAGAGGATCGGGTTGCGGCCAACCAGGTTCCAGAACAGGCCGAAGTCACCCTTCACGATGCCGCCCAGTGCGAACAGGAGCAGGATGACGATGGTGGGACGCAGCGACGGCAGGATGATGTAGCGAATCTTCTGCCAGCCGTTGGCACCGTCGATCATGGAAGCCTCAATGACTGCATTGTCGATACCCATGATGGCTGCGAAGTAGACCACGGAGTTGTAGCCCGTCTTCTGCCACAGATGGACAAGAATAATGATCAGCGGCCATGGGTCTCCCGTCTTGTAGAGTCTGAGCGGCTCCATGTTGAGCTTAGTCAGGACGACATTGAGAAGACCCGTATCGGAGTTGAGAAGGCTGTAGACGAGCAGTCCCACCAGAACCTGCGAAATAAAGTAAGGAAGGAACATCATCGTCTGGGATACCTTGCGGAAGGCTTTGGACTGAATCTCCTTAAGGAGAATGGCGACCACAACCGCCAGCAGGTTATCCAGGAGAATAAACGCGACGTTAAATAGGATGGTATTCTTCGTCAGTGTCCAAAGCTTGCCGGAATTGGCTACGAACTCGAAATTCTTCAGGCCCACGAAGGGACTCCCGAAGATGCCCTTGCGATAGTTGTAATCCACGAATGCAACGTAGATGCCGGGCAGCGGAGCGTAGCTGAAGGCAATAAAGTAGATGATGGCCGGCAGGCACATGAGCAGAAGCGTCTTGGAATTCCATAACTTCTTGCGCAGTGATCCCTTCACCGAATAAGGCGCCACCTGTTTGGTATTGACAGCGGACATAACAGGCCTCCCACCTTTGCATTTGCTGGACGCAAATCCCCATGCACGCTGCCCCGAAAAAAAGCAAAAAAGAACAAAATACAGGCACGTCCTACAAATACAGGAACATGCTTGCAGCTTGTTTGTTCCTCAAAGGCATGTGTTCATGGCTGATTCGGTCACATTTTTGGACAATTTGCGAGGGTATGATACCCCCCTGGTATGCCCTTGTCAAGATCTTTTTGCCCTTTCTGGATGTTTTTGTTACCACACGAGAAGGTTTAACGTTCAACTTTTCTAAAACAGCCTAAAAATTCCCCACAGAAACCACGGGCATCGGCCTTGCAATCCCCTGCGGAGCATGCTATAATCCCCGTCCGAATACGCACCCTGTGTCCGCGGAAGCTTGTGCCCTTTGGGCGGCCGTCCGTGATGGAAGCAGGGGTGGAAAAACAAGGAGGAACCCTTATGGCAGTCATTTCCATGAAGCAGCTGCTCGAGGCCGGTGTCCATTTTGGTCACCAGACCCGCCGCTGGAACCCGAAGATGGCACAGTACATCTTCACCGAACGCAACGGTATCTACATCATCGACCTGCAGAAGACCGTGAAGAAGGTCGACGAGGCCTATGCGTTTGTCCGTGATGTCGCGATGGAAGGCAAGACCATCCTGTTCGTCGGCACCAAGAAGCAGGCTCAGGAATCCATTGAATCCGAGGCCAAGCGCTGCAACATGTACTATGTCAACAACCGCTGGCTGGGCGGCATGCTGACCAACTTCCGCACCATCCGCACACGTATTGACCGTCTCAACCAGATCGACAAGATGGAAGAGCAGGGTCAGTTCGACGTGCTGCCCAAGAAGGAAGTCGCCAAGCTCAACCACGAGCGTGAAAAGCTCGAGGCCAACCTGGGCGGTATCCGTGAGATGAAGAAGCTGCCCGGCGCTCTGTTCGTGGTCGATCCCCGCAAGGAGCACATCGCCGTGACCGAAGCCCGCAAGCTGAACATCCCGATCGTAGCTATCGTTGACACCAACTGCGATCCCGATGAGATCGATTATGTCATCCCGGGCAATGATGACGCTATCCGCGCCGTCAAGCTCATCGCCGGCAAGATGGCTGACGCCGTCCTGGAAGGCAAGCAGGGCGAGCAGTCCGAACCCGACGCTGCTCCCGAGGCCGCTCCCGTAGCTGCCGAGTAAGCCCCTACTCATCTGTATGGAAAGGAATGAACCGACATGGCTGATGTAACAGCTGCAATGGTAAAAGAACTGCGCGAGCGCACCAATGCCGGCATGATGGACTGCAAGAAGGCCCTGCTGGCTGCCGACGCAGATATGGAAAAGGGAATCGACTGGCTCCGTGAAAAGGGACTGGCCCAGGCTGCCAAGAAGGCTAGCCGCGTTGCCGCCGAGGGCGTTGTCGCCCAGTACGTGACCCCCTGCGGATGCACCGGTGTCATCGTTGAAGTCAACTGCGAGACCGACTTCGTTGCCAAGACCGACAATTTCCAGGCCTTCGCCAACAACGTCGCCAAGCATATCGCCAAGGCCAATCCCACCGATGTGGATGCTCTCATGGCCCAGAAGTTCGTGGACGACGAGTCCAAGACCATCTCTGACCTGGTGAGCGAAGCTACCGTGGCGATCGGCGAAAAGATCTCTGTGCGCCGCTTTGCCCGCTTCGAGACCGAAGGCGTCGTCTCCACCTATATCCACATGGGTGGCAAGGTCGGCGTGCTCGTCGATGTCAAGACCGACGACAAGGGCAAGGAGAGCGACGCCGTCAAGCAGTTCGCCCATGACCTGGCCCTGCAGATCGCTGCCGCTAAGCCCGAGGCTGTGCGCCGCGAGGAAGTCGACTCCGAGAAGCTGGAGAAGGAGCGCGAGATCCAGCGCGCCAAGGCTCTGGAAGCCGGCAAGCCCGAGAAGATCGTCGACCGCATTGTCGACGGCCAGATCGAAAAGTACTACAAGGAAGTCTGCCTGCTCGATCAGCAGTTCGTGAAGGATCCCGACAAGACCATCAAGGGACTCATGGCTGAGGTCAGCAAGGAGAGCGGCGCTCCTGTGGACGTCGTTCGTTTCGCCCGCTTTGAGCGCGGCGAAGGCATCGAGAAGCGCAAGGATGATCTTGCCGCCGAGATCGCTGCCATGCAGAAGGCCTAAGATACCTGTCTTAGCTTGATGTGACTTCAAAGAAAGGGGACTGTAGCATCGGACTGCAGTCCCCTTTTTCCATAAAGCGTAAAAGGAGAAGAGAAACATGGCAACCTATCAGCGCGTGATGCTCAAGCTCAGCGGCGAGGCCCTCAAGTCCGACCATGAGCTGTTTGATTTTGACAAGGTAAACGAGATGGCCGCCATCATCCGGGACATGCACGAGGTCGTAAGCGAAATCGGCATTGTTATCGGTGCCGGAAACATCTGGCGCGGCCGTCAGGGCCCCAGCGCCAACATGGATGCGGTGACCGCCGACCAGATGGGTATGTTGGGCACGGTGATCAACTGCCTGTGTGTGGCTGACGCGCTGCGCAAGACCGGACTGGATGCCATGGTCATGAGCGCCGTGGACATGAACCGCTTCTGCGAGCCCTTCAATGCCATGGTTGCCCGCCGCTATCTCTCCGAGGGCCGCATCGTGCTCTTTGCCGCAGGCTCCGGCAACCCCTTCTTCTCCACCGACACCGCCGTGGCCCTTCGCGCCATCGAGATGGAAGCCGATGTCATTCTCATGGCCAAAAATATTGACGGCGTCTATACGGCCGATCCCAACAAGGATCCTAACGCACAGCTTATCCCCGACATCACCTATGCCGAGGCGCTGGAACGCGGCCTGAAGGTCATGGATGCCGCCGCCTTCCAGCTGTGCCTGGAAAATCATGTGCCTTATGTCCGCGTCTTCGGCCTGAGCGACCCGCGCAATCTGGTACGCGTCCTGCAGGGCGATCCGATGGGCACGGTGGTGCATCCCTGATTTCCATCTTGTCATCTCCTGCAAAAAAGGCTACAATGTGGACAAGTATTGAACAGGCAAGGAGGCAAAGCTATGACTGTCAAGGAAATCATGGATCAGGCCAAGGATAAGATGGGAAAATCCCGCGATGTCTATCAGCGTGATATGCAGGCCCTGCGTGCCGGCCGCGCCAATCCGCAGCTGCTTGACCGCATCACTGTCGATTATTACGGCGAGCCGACCCCGATCAATCAGGTGGCCGGTATCTCCAGCCCTGAAGCCCGTCTGCTCCTCATCACCCCCTGGGAACCCAAGATGATCCCCGAGATCGAAAAGGCGATCCACAAGAGTGATCTGGGCATCAACCCCATGAACGACGGCAAGGTCATCCGTCTGGTCTTCCCGCCCACCAACGAGGAGCGCCGCAAGGAGCTGACAAAGGTGGCACGCAAGGGTGCCGAGGATACCAAGGTTGCCGTGCGTGCCATTCGCCGCGATGCGATTGAGCAGTTCAAGAAGCTCAAGAAGAGCTCTGAGATTACCGAGGATGATGAGCGCAAGGCAGAGGATGACATCCAGAAGCTGACCGACAAGGCGATCAAGGAGATCGATGAGGTCTACGCCGCCAAGGAAAAGGAGATCATGGAAATCTGATGTTCTCCTCCCTTCTCGGTCTTCCGCTGGAGGAGGCGCTTGCGCGCCCCGAGGCCCAGGGACTTCCGGTGGTCTACACCGAGGATCCCCACGGTCATCCCGGCGGCACCTTTCGGGTTATCCGCGCGGACACCGTCCTGGTCGCAGCCGCTTTCTACGACGGCGATCCGGTTCCGCCACAATCGTAAAGCATCCGCGCAGGTTCCCGGAAGGAACTTGCGCTTTTTTCGCCCATCACGCCTACTTTTGGAGGTTGACGCATGCCGATATTTGGAAAAGCCGACAAGAACCGTACGATTCCCGGCAAGAAATCGACCGCAGGCAAGAGCAGCGCCGATTTTGCCCGCCTGCCCCGCCACGTAGCCATCATCATGGACGGCAACGGACGTTGGGCCAAGCGCCATAAGCTTGCCATTGCCAAAGGGCATCGCCAGGGCACCGAAAATCTCCGTGAGATCATCCGTCACACCGATGATCTGGGCATTCCCGCGCTCTCTCTCTACGCCTTCTCCACCGAGAACTGGTCCCGCCCCCGCGAGGAGGTCGAGGCGCTCATGCAGCTGATCCTGGACTTCTTTGCCTCCGAGATTGATGAGCTGGATGCAAAGAATGTGCGCATTCTCATCCTCGGCGACAAATCTCGCCTTCCCGAGGCACAGCGTCTGACCCTCATTGAGGCGGAGGAGCGCACCAGCGGAAACACAGGGCTTCGGCTCAATATCGCCATCAACTACGGCGGGCGCGACGAGATTGCGCGCGCGAGCCGGGAAATCGCAAAGAAGGTGGCCCGCGGAGAGCTCCTTCCGGAGGCTATCACCGAGCAGACGGTCGCCGACCATCTCTATACCGCCGGGCAGCCGGATGTGGATCTGCTCATCCGCACCAGCGGGGAAAAGCGATTGAGCAATTTCCTGCTCTTCCAGGTCGCCTATGCCGAGTTCACCTTCCCCAAGGCGCTCTGGCCCGACTTCTCCGTCAAGCTCTATGACGAAGCACTCACCGACTTCGGCGCAAGGGATCGCCGTTTCGGCGGAAGATAATGTCATATTGACTTCATCCTGGCGTTTTATCCTTCTGCCTACTCTATTTTTGCAGGTGATTTGTATGCTTCAGCGCACCATTACCGCTTCCTTCATGGTTGCATTCGCCCTCCTGCTGCTCTATTTCGGCGGTACCTTTTTTGCCGTCGCGGCCATCGTCTGCTTCATCATTGCCCTCAGAGAGGAATACCATGCCCTTACCGTCGCAGGCCATCGGCCCGTGCAGTGGCCCACCTGGGTCGCCATGATCGTCTGTATTCCTATGTCAACCCTGCTCGGGCGCTCCGCGATCATCCCGATCCTGGCCATCACCTGCCTTCTGACCATCGCCTGCGTCATTTTCCGTCAGGATCCGCATCTGGAGGATGCGCTCATGAGCCTCCTCCCCCTCTTCTCGATCCTGCTGCCCGGGCTGTGCATTGTGTCGCTCTCCCTGATTGAGCCGCTCTCTGTGCAGCGCACGCTCATCGCCCTGTTCATCGTTGTGCCGGTGCTCGGCGATACCTTTGCCTACTTCGTGGGCAGCCACTATGGCGGGAAAAAGCTGTGCCCCTCTGTCAGCCCCAACAAGACGGTATCCGGGGCCATCGGCGGTCTCATCGGATCGGTCTTGGGATCCCTTATTGTGTGCGGCATTTCCTTCGCCATCTGTGCCCCGACCACCTATCCCATGCTGCCCACCTGGTGGCAGTGCCTGCTCATCGGCTTTTTCGGCGGCCTGGCTGAGCAACTCGGCGATCTCTTCGCCTCCCTCATCAAGCGGCACTGCAATATCAAGGATTTCTCCAACCTCTTCCCCGGGCACGTCTGCATGATGGAACGTCTCGACTCGCT
The DNA here is from genome assembly GCA_017476845.1 of Clostridia bacterium. GTDB lineage: Bacteria > Bacillota > Clostridia > Christensenellales > Aristaeellaceae > UBA2943. The sequence continues at coordinate 3,678 of JAFUZB010000223.1, read as the reverse complement.
CCTGTTCATGGCGCTGGTCGTCTATGTCTTCCGCACCCTCTTCTATGCCTGAAGGAGCACCTGATATGACAAGCATTGCGATCCTCGGTTCCACCGGTTCCATCGGTACCCAGGCACTGGATATCGTCCGCAGGCATCCTGAAAGCTATCGCGTCGCGGCACTCACTGCCAACACCGACAGAGAAAAGCTTTTTTCTCAGGTACGGGAGTTCCGCCCGCAATATGCCGCCTTCGCGGACCCCTCTGCCCTCCATGACATCCCGGAGGACCTCGCCTTCTGCACCTTCGGTGCAGGCGCAGAGGGCCTGCACACGGCTGCAGCCGGGGTACAGGCCGACCAGGTCCTGGTCTCGATTGTCGGGATTGCGGGCCTAAGAAGCGTCATGGATGCCATCCAGGCGGGCAGGCAAGTCCTCCTGGCCAACAAGGAGGCCCTTGTCACCGGCGGACACCTGGTCATGGACGCCGCCACGCGCGCGGGAAAACCGATTCTTCCGGTTGATTCGGAGCACTCCGCGATCTTCCAGTGCCTCCAGGGCGCAGGCCCCAACCGGCCCGTACAGCTTCTCCTCACCGCCTCCGGCGGTCCCTTCCGCACATGGACCAAAGAACAGATCGAACATGCGACCTGCCAGGAGGCGCTTCATCATCCGAACTGGGCGATGGGGGCCAAGATCACGATCGATTCCGCAAGCATGTTCAACAAGGCGCTGGAGATCATTGAGGCCAGATGGCTTTTCTCCATGACACCCGAACAGATCCAGGTCGTGGTACACCCCCAGTCCATCATCCACTCCGCCGTTGTCTTTGAGGACGGCGCGGTGCTTGCCCAGATGGGCGTGCCAGACATGCGTGTGCCCATCGCCTATGCGATGGCTTATCCGCACCGCATCCCCTCCGGTTCCCGTCCCCTGGACCTCTTCTCCATAGGCACGCTGACCTTTGAGCGCGGCGATCCCGAGCGCTTCCCCGCCCTCTCCCTGGCCGGGGAGTGCCTGCACGCGGGCGGGGCCGCCTGCACTGTGCTCAATGCCGCCAATGAGGTCGCCAATCTCGCTTTCCGTGAGGGCCGGATTCCCTTTGGCGGGATCACCCGCACCGTCCGGGAAACCCTCCAGCGCGCGGGCAGTCTGCCCGCCGACACTATTGAGGATATCTTCCAGGCCGATCGGTCTGCCCGCGAGATTGCAGGCAGAATGCTGGACGCCTGATATAAAGGAACAATCATGTATATCTTAGTTGCCATTCTTCTTCTGGGCATCCTCATCACCGTCCACGAGTTCGGGCATTTCATCACGGCCCGGCTGTGCGGGATTGAGGTGCGCGAGTATGCTATCGGTTTCGGCCCGCGCCTGATCCATCACACAGGCAAGCGCGGCACCGAGTTTTCCCTGCGTCTTTTCCCGCTGGGCGGTTTCTGCGCCTTCTACGGGGAGGATACCACCGACGAAAAGGAACTGGAGGATCCCAGGGCGTTTTCCCGCCAGAAGCGTTGGAAGCGGTTCCTCACCGTGCTCATGGGTCCCGGCATGAACTTCCTGCTCGCCTTCCTTGTGCTCTTCTTCTACGTGTGGATCGGAGGCACCACCTCCACCATCCCCGTGATCGCGGGCGTGGAGCCGGGCGGACCGGCAGAGACGGCCGGTCTCATGGCGGGCGACACCGTGCTCGCCATTGACGCCATCAGCATGGAGGATGCCTCCCTGGACCTGTTTACCCAGGCCATCTCCGAGGGTGAGGTGGAGGGTGCGGACCCGGTTTCCCACGCCCTGCTCATCTCCCGAGACGGCGAAACCATGACCCTCGGTCTCACCCCCTTCTATGATCCCGAGTACAGCCGCTTCCGCATCGGCATCACGGTCCAACTGACCGTCAGAAGCGAGATGGGGGCTGACGGGAAGCTTCATGCCGCGAGTCGTCCGGCCTCCATCGGGACCGCCGCCTCCATCGCGTGGACCAACTGCATCTATGCGGGCCAGACCATGGTCACGGCCCTCAAGGACCTGGTGACCACCGGCGAAGGCCTGGAGAATACCTCGGGACCCGTAGGGATTGTCTCCATGGTCTCCGATCAGGTATCCACCGGCGGCCTGGACGCCTTCATCAATCTTCTGATCCTGATTTCCATCAATCTGGGCATCATGAACCTCCTCCCGATTCCGGGCCTGGACGGTTCACGCATCATCTTCATCGCGCTGGAGGCCGTACGCGGCAAGCCGGTCCCGCCGGAGAAGGAAGCCGTGGTCCATCTGGCCGGCTTTGTCCTGCTCTTTGGCATCATGATCTTCTTTACCTACCGCGATATCATGAACCTGCTCCACTGAAAGGGGGATCCCCATGACTCGTACCGTACATGTCGCCTCTCTTCCCCTGGGCGGGGGAAACCCGGTGCTCGTGCAGTCCATGACTAACACCGACACAACCGACGTTGCCTCTACCCTTGGGCAGATTCGCGCGCTCGCCAAGGCCGGATGTGACCTTGTGCGCGTCTCCGTCTATAACGAGGACTGCGCCCATGCCGTGCGCGCGCTCGTGGACGGCTCCCCTGTCCCGCTTGTCGCAGACATTCATTTCGATTACCGCCTGGCCATTCTTGCGGCAGAAAACGGCATCGCCAAGCTCCGCCTCAATCCCGGGAATATCGGGGGCGAGGCCCACGTGCGCGCGGTCGCCGACTGTGCCAAGGCGCACCATATCCCGATCCGCATCGGCGTGAACTCCGGCTCCGTGGAGAAGGACATCCTCGCGCGCGACGGCGGTGTCACCCCCAAAGGCATGGTCGACAGTGCGCTGCGCCACGCCCGGATGCTGGAGGATGTCGCCTTTGACGATATCGTCCTCTCCATGAAGGCCAGCAGTGTGCGCAACACCATCGCCGCCTACCGCCTGGCCAGCGAGGTCTGCGATTACCCCCTGCACGTGGGCGTCACCGAGGCCGGACTCCCCGGACAGGGCACAATCAAGAGCGCCATCGGGATCGGCAGTCTCCTCGCCGACGGCATCGGCGACACCATCCGCGTTTCTCTCACCGGGGATCCGCTCCCCGAGGCTAAGGCTGCCTGGGATATCCTGCGCGCGCTGGATATCCGGCAATCGGGGGTACAGTTTATCTCCTGCCCCACCTGCGGACGCACCCGGATTGATCTTCCCGACATCGCCACGCGCGTGGAAGCGGGCGTGAGCGATATCACCGTCCCCATGAAGGTGGCCGTCATGGGCTGCGTGGTCAACGGACCCGGCGAAGCGCACGAGGCGGACATCGGGATCGCCGGCGGCGACGGCTGCGGCGTGCTCTTTGTGCGCGGCGAGAAGCCGCGCAAGATCGAGGGTGACCTGGCCGCCATCCTGATTGCGGAGGCGCATGCGCTCGCCGGGCGCATGCAAGCGGGCCTATGAGCTACCAGGATCTTCTGGAGCGCATCTATGCGGCCCTGCCATTTCTGCGGGGACAGCTCGATCCGCCGAGCGTGGTCTACATGCAGTCTGAGCGAAAAGTCTACATCACCTTTTCTAGCCACACCCTTGTGGATGAAAAGGCGTTTCTTGAGATGGAGCGCATCCTGCGCGCATCCTTTCCCTCCCATCCCCTGGCCCTTCGGGTGCGCTCGCCGCAGCTCGCAGACGCCTTTCTTGCCGATATCCAACAGTATAAGCAGGTGCTCGTGGATTTCCTGCGCC
>JAFUZB010000222.1 GCA_017476845.1 Clostridia bacterium | reverse complement strand
TGCGATAGTATCTGTATTGTTCGTTTTCGAAACGTTTCTACTTCTTTCATCCGATCTAGTGGTATAGGCTTAAACCCTCAATCTCCTACGGAATAAAGACTAAAGCGTGTACGGATACTTTACGTTCGATTTTAGGATAATATATAAAAACCCGCAATCTGGTGTAATGCCGGATTGCGGGTTTTCGTACAATATGCTATGGGTTTGTCCAAGCAACATTATCAGCGATTGTTAACCTTGCAAATGTATACCCTATTCCACTTTTTGCTTTCAGCCATACTTCATAGGCAGGATGATCATTTCCCAGTCTAATTATCTTTCCATCATGGAACGGGTAGTCATTGCCTTTTTCATCTTCCCATGTCCCGTCCCATATGATATGACCATCGTGGGGATCTCTAAGCTGCATATAGCACTCCACTGTACTATCAACAAATTGAATCCCCCATTTTGCCATATCAATATAATCTCCACCAGGCAAATAGTCTGATAAACCAGGAACGTTTGTTATTGTACCATATGTGTTATCCAGCATATCCAGCACAGTATGGACAGCATCAGGTGAAGCAGACAAGGAAAGGATAAGGTATCCGTCTCGTCCTTGATCTTGTAAAGTTGCAGTTCCAACTTTTCTATATTGTTTGACAGGCCAGCTTATATCCGTCAGCTCGTTTGTGATGTCCATAGCAAAAGCGGGTAAAGAGATTAGTGTCATTAAGCAGAATATGAGTGCTAAAACTCGTTTCATATGATCACTCCCGTTTCCTGCCGCAATTTGGGCTGGTTGTCCTTTAACCCTATCACATAGTCCGCACCTTTTTCCCTGATCTTGCGCACGATTTCCTTCTGACAGCTCATTGCATCGGCAGTGATTATCGTCCCTTCGATATCCAACAGCTCCAGCAACTCCGGCACAGCCGTGATTTCATTCGTCTTTCCATCTACCGCCATCTGCCCAAATACCGCTTTTGCCTTGTTCGCCCATGCGCTTACCATGTGTATCGGCTTTTCTTCTTCGCTACCGCTCCCTCGCATAGTTTTTCCGTCTACGCTGATGATTTCTCGGCTCTGTTTCCCGCATGCATGCTGTACCCACGCGATAAATCTCTCCTGAAATTCCTTCGGATTGAGCATCGCGAAGATTCGCTCCATCGTATCATGCGACGGTATTCCATTTGCCAATTCCAATCCCAATGCTTCTCGAAACCATGCTTCTTTTACCCGACAGTAGTCCGCTATATCCTCCCAGACATCACATCCCGCTATTACCGCACAGATCACGATCATAATCGTTTCTATGAAGCTGTGCTTCACCTTTGCTTCCTGCCTCGGGTCTGTCATCCCTTCAAAGTATTCACTCATCTTTTTTCACCTCTATGTTCTTCTTCGACATCTGAGGTGAAAAATCCTTTTGGTAACACTTTTGTAATATATTTGATGGCCTGTTAACTCATGCGTTCGCCGTGGGAAAGCTGTGACGCTCGCTGCGCTCTGTTTTTCCCGGACTCATTTTGTCATGACAGTTCGTGGAAGCAGAGTCCTGATCGCATCAGCTTTCCCAGACATCGAGGGATTTCTGGTTCTTCTTTCTTCCCAGGCAGATAAGAATTGCCACCGCGAACGCTAATACGAGAACCGCGGTCATGGAGG
>JAFUZB010000221.1 GCA_017476845.1 Clostridia bacterium | reverse complement strand
TCCGATATAGTCGGTGATGAAGAGACCCTCAAAGCCCCATTCACCCCGGCATACATTGGTCAGGAGAGGATAGTGGTTGCCTGTCCAGGTGCTGCCGATGCGGTTCATGGCGAGCATGATGCCCTTGGCACCGCCGTATTCCACGCCCATCTGGAAGGGCTTGAGATACAATTCGCGGATGGCCTGCTCCTGTGCCCAGATGGAGACCTGCCCGTTGGCTGCGCGATTCGTCTCCTGATCGTTGAGGGCAAAGTGCTTCATGTAGACATACACGCCCTTGGCCTGTACGTTCTTGATGATGTTGGCAGTGATCAGACCGGACTGGAAGGGATCCTCGGAGAAGTATTCATAATTGCGGCCAGAGAAGGGAGAACGGTGCAGATTGGTTGCGGGGGCATACCAGCCGGCGGTCTTGGTGAGAATGGCATCCTCACCTATCATGGAGCCGTACTCTTCGGCCAGCTCGGGGTTCCAGGTGGCGGCCAGCACGATGGTGTTGGGGAAGCCAAAGCCGCTCTTTCCGGTGACAAAGTTGGAGATGCCGGCCGGGCCGTCATATTCGAAGGACTTGGGCTTCTGGATGGCTTCAATGGCTTTGGTGCCGTAGCCGGAATTGTTGTAGAGGATGTGCTGCTCGCTCAGCTTGGTCTGGTTGAGCAGATCCTCCCACTTGGGATCGTCGTAGGCGAGGCCCTTCATTTCCGCGAGGGTGACGGGCACTTCAGGGGTGGCACCGTAGATGTAATCATCCTTGGTGGGGTAATTGCCGGACGCAACCTGCGCCAAATCCACGGTGTCTGCACCGAAGGCGGCAAAGGCTGCGGCAAGCTCATCGGAGATGACGGTGGTACCGGCCGTACCTGCGGCATCGGTGTTCTTGGAGAGGCCTTCCACTTCTTTGGTGGAATAGCGCAGTCCCTGATTGTCCATGACAGACCAGTTGCTGCGGGAGAGGTACACTGCATCTGCCAGCTCGGCATTGGCAAACTGGTTGGTGACTTCATTGCCGGTCACACCGGTATTCAGGAGCTGAAGGCTGTCGAGTGCAAAGGTACCGGTCAGTGCGGCACTGCCCGCGTCTGTCATCCCGTCATTTACGGTATAGCCCTTGGCATTGAGAATGTTGTTGACAGCATCATGCGCGTCGTGGGCTGCGGTGACATAGTAGGTGCCTGCATCGAGAATCCAGGTCTTATTGGCTTGGAAATCATAGGACGCGATATCCTTGAGGGCAAAGGAAACGGTGACCTTCTCACTTTCCCCGCTCTTGAGCTCATGCGTCTTTGCGTATCCGGCGAGCACGACGGCGGATTTTTCCACACCGCCCTTAAGATACGGCGCCTGGGCATAAATCTCGACAACATCCTTTCCGGGCATGCTGCCGGTATTCTTGACGGTCACGGTGGCCGTTACCGTGTCATCCTTCAGCTGGGCGGTGAAATCGCTCCATTCAAAGGAAGTGTAGCTCAGACCGAAGCCGAAGGGGAACTGCACGGTGGTGGCATAGTCATAGTCGCCGACGTTTTCGGTGTGCAGGACCGTGTCTTCATAGCGGGTTTCATAATACCGGTAGCCCATGTAAATGCCCTCGGCATAATTCATGTAGCTGTAGCCGGTGGGCGTACCGTCTGCCTTGAGGAAACGGAAATCGCCGAAGTTCTGCATGACGGGGGAGGAGAGACTGTCGTAAGCGTAGGTATCCACCAGGCGGCCGGAGGGGCTGATCTTGCCGGAGAAGATGTCAGCGACACTGAAGATACCGTCGGTGCCCGTGCCGGCATACCAGACGCAGGCGCTTACGCCGTATTCTTCCTTCTCCAGGAAGCCCAGTTCCAAGGGATTGGCCATGTTCAGGACGAGAATGGTGCCGCTGAACTGACCGCTCTCCTTGATGCCCTTGAGCAGGCTTTCCTCTTCATCGGAGAGCTCCAGATAATGCTTGTCGGGGTTGTTTCCGAAGCGTCCCATTTCCCTGGGAAGGTCGCTGCCCTCGCCGTCATGGCGGTTGAGCACCACGATGGCCGCATCGCCGTAGAGTGCATAGGAGGCTTTGACTTCATCGGTGTATTCACTGTAGGGGATCTCGTCCACTTTCCAGTCACCCATGGCATCGCCGGCGCCAGGGCCGGCGCCGGTTCCGTGCTTATGTCCGGATTGGGCGGTAAAGGCGCTGAGCGTCGGGTTGATTTCATATCCGGCCTTCTGCAAAGCGCCGGCGAGAGAGTCGGATTTGATCTCGATATCGCCTGAGCCGGATCCGCCGATATCGCCGGAGGCGGAGGAGAGACCGAAAACGCTCAGCTTGGCACCGCTCGCAAGGGGCAAAAAGCTGTTGTCGTTTTTGAGGAGAACCAGACCTTCGGCGACTACGCGCCGGGTAAAATCCAGTTCGGCCGTGTACAGATCCTCATCGGAAGCGTACGCACTGACAAAGTCACCGGACTGCGCGGTGGTCTGGGTGCCGCCCACGGTGCCGAAGAAATCGGTGAGCACGCTGTCCCATTTGGCGGTGATCACATTGGCCAGGATACACACTGCAAGCAGCAGGGCAAGCACTGCAGTATGGGTGATAAAGTAGCTCTTCTTGCTGTACGTTTTTTCTTTACGCATTTCACTGCCTCCATCCGGTCAGTCCGGTATGTCATAGGGTATGACGGAAAAGGGAGAGAGATGGCATTGCGGCCGGCTCTCTCCCTTTCTTACATGGCTAATCAGTCATCGTCGGAGGACGCAGCGGCATTGTAGGTGAAGGTGCCGTCGGCGTTCAGGGTGACGGAAACGGGGGTGTCATGACCGGAGAACTTGTATACAGGATTGCTGAAATTGTCCATGGGATCATAGTCGGTGCCTTCGTAGTTGGTAACGCGGTCACCGTTGGAGGCAGTGCCCTCGGAGCTCTTCAGGTAGCCCATCGTCTCCAGGATGCCCCAGTTCTCGGAGAAAACACATTCATCGGGTGTATTCAGGGTTGCCTGATCGTCCTGAAGGGTGTAGGTTCCGGTGTACACATAACGCGTTTCATAGCGGAGCGTGCCGTTTTCGGTCTCGTTATCTACGACTTCACCCTCTTCGGTGATTGTGCCAACCAGCTTGATATATTCATAGGTTCCATCGTCCTTGAGGATCAGGGTGTTGAATTCGGTCATGCCGCTGCCGGTG
>JAFUZB010000220.1 GCA_017476845.1 Clostridia bacterium | reverse complement strand
GGAGATGGTGAAGGAGTATGGTAACAGCCTCCGATGGAATGCAGCGTATATGCTTGATGACGAGGTTCTCTTTGCGACCTCAGATAGGAAGCAACTGTTTGGAAAGGATACCCGGGAGTCGAATATCTGCACCTATTTTGATGGGACAAACAGCGCAGAGCAGGCGGCACGGCTGTCCAGGAGTATCCATCACGAGAAGCAAAAGCTGGAGGAAGCGATCAAGCAGGGAAAGGATGCGACGGTGAGTCCGTCCCTGGAGTCCTATCTTTCGATAGAAGGGGAAGGCCAGGGCAGGATCGTGACCGAACACAACAAGGCATGGAACGAGAGCATGGCGCAGGCCGGATTCTTTTCCATAGCCGTATCGGACGGGATGAGCGTGGGCACTTGCCATCGGATCTTCCGATCAAGAGATGTATTCGAGACCCAATACGCTATTTTGAAGCTGCAAGAAGATGGAGAAACTCCCGGTGCGTACAGTACAGAAGGGTTGCACAGCAAGCTTGCCGTCACCTTCATTGCGAGCATTCTATGGTTTGAGATCGGCAGAGCATGCAAAGAGATGGAACTGGATATCCAGGAAACCCTACAGCAGTTGGACAATATCATGCTTCTGCGTACTGCCCAAGGAGACTGCCAATTGGTCAGAAGTCTGACTGAGAACCAAATGGAACTGTTTGCACGCTTCGGTTTTACTCAGGACGACTTTGAGCGTTTGTCCACGGAGCTTACTGCCCGCAACATGGCAGACGGAGTGAGTCCTGCGCGCACGCTGGCAGATCACCAGCATCCTGTCATGGTCAAGAACTCTCATAAAAGAGGGCGACCGAAGAAACCTGTCAGCGAGGATACGTCAGCGCAAGAGACTGTTTCTGCAGAAAAGCCTAAGGTAGGGCGACCGAAAGGAAAAACAGATACGAAGCCGCGCAAACCGCGATCGGATAAAGGCAGTAAAAGAGGCCCGCGGGAGAATAAAGCGAACAGCACGACGTAACCCAGAGCGGACGAAAGTATTTACTGGTCTGTTACACATCACTTCCCACATTTTTTCGGTTGCTTTTTTGCGACTTTCTCTTTGACATTTTACCTGCGTCGTTGTAAGATATTTCCGTCGGCACAAGCCGGCGAAGCGGGCATAAGCCCCGAAACAGTCATTTTTGGTGTGTTCGGTATCACAAGGTGCCGGTAACCGTCTCAAGACGGCTTGCGGCGCTTTTCTTTTTGGGAAAAGCGGGAAAAACAAGGAGGTTATCTCTTGAAGCGTTCTCTTTCTCTTCTGCTGTCCCTGGCAATGCTTCTCTGCCTTGCCCTGAACGTCGCCTCGGCATCCACCTTTACCGATGCCCACGGCAATACCATTGAACTTGACGAAAGCCTGGAGGCCTACACGGACTACACCCTCGTGGGCAACGACCAGGCGGCGCGGAAGGCGGAAACCAACCTCGGCGATCTGTGGACCGACGCACTCAGATGGTTTGCCACCTCGGGCACCATCAACGATTTCTTCGAGGAGGATGATGTCACTGCCGGGATCACCTCGGTGGATGCCGACGAGGACCACATTGTGGCACTGTGGAACGGCGGCAACCTGCGCGCGGATATCCCGGAAGGCAAGTTCGGCGCAGAAGCGCTGGCAGAGGTTCTGCCTTATCCCAACAGTGTCGCTGTCGTCTATATGACGGGTAGTGAGCTGCTTGAGGCCCTGGAGGCTGCCTCCCAGGGACTGCCTTATAGCGAAGAGAGCGCGGATGCCTGCGCATCCTTCATGCAGGTGTCGGGCTTTGTATACACTGTGGATACCGGGAAGGCATATGACGCTCTTGAGCCCTACGGCAACCACTGGTTTACCGCAGGCTCCGTCAGCCGCGTGAGCATTCAGGAAGTGAACGGACAGCCCTGGGATGCCGAGGCGATCTATGCCGTCATCACCAATAATGCCAATTTCAACGGCATGGATAGCTCCTATGTCTTCAAGGCCGCTGCCGAGGCACGCGAGCGCAGCACCATCACCACTGCCGGTGTGCGCGACGTGATCTGGTCGTATATTTCCGAGGTACTCGAAAACCATATCGGTGAAAGCTATGCCCAGACTCAGGGCCGTATCCTTGTGGAAGGCAACTGAGAAGCATACAATGAAGGCAGCCCCGTCCGTTTGGGCGGGGCTGCCTTCATCAGTTCATAGGGAGGACGCACGGCTATGCGCGAGGAAATGGAAAAGGTATGTGCCCAGGTGAAAAAGGTCATTGTGGGCAAGGACGATGTGGTATCCCGGGTGCTCATGACCGTGCTCGCAGGAGGCCACATTCTCCTGGATGATGTGCCGGGTGTGGGAAAGACCACGCTGTGCCTTGCCCTGAGCCGGGCGACCGGGCTTGCCTTCCGGCGTATTCAGTTTACGCCGGATGTGCTTCCCTCGGATATCACAGGCTTTACACTCTATGACAGGGAGAGCGGACAGTTTGTCTACCGTCCCGGCATCGTGACGCAGGCAAACCTGCTTTTGGGCGACGAGATCAATCGGACAAGCAGCCGGACACAGTCGGCCCTTCTGGAGACGATGGAGGAAAAACAGGTCACGGTGGACGGGACAACCTATCCCCTGAAAACGCCTTTCCTTGTGATTGCGACCCAGAACCATGTGGGCAGTGCAGGGACGCAGCCGCTTCCGTTTACGCAGCTGGACCGTTTCATGACCTGCCTGACGCTCGGTTACCCGGACCGCGAGGCGCAGATCCGTCTGCTGCGCGAAAGACAGGCGGACAATCCGCTGGATACGGTGGAACCTGTCATCGATGCGGAGACGGTCTGCCAGCTTCAGGCACGGGTGCGTCAGGTGCATGTCTCTGACCTGATATATGACTATATCACCTCCCTTGCCATTGCCTCCAGGGAGCATGAGAAACTGGAAAACGGCATCAGCCCGCGCGGCACCCTTATGCTCTCCCGGATGGCTGCGGCAAGCGCCTTCGCGGATGACCGAGATTTTGTCACAGCCTGGGATGTGCAGTCCGTCTTCCTGGACACCTGTGCCCATCGCGTGCTTCTCTCGCGCCGCGCACGCCAGGAGGGGACAACGAGCGCGGAGGTGCTGTGCGACATTCTGCATGCGGTTCCCGTGCCGGACGGCGGCGCACAGGGATGACAGAGACTGGAATAGAGAGGAAAAGGAGGTGCGGAGAGGATGAAAAGGATCTGTCGAAAACGGCTTGTGGGATACGCAGCGTGGGTCATGGGCTGTGTGCTGCTCTATTTCTTTGAAAACGGAACCGTGACCCGATGCCTTCTGCTCCTCTCCCTTGTCTTGCCCTTCCTTTCCATCCTGGAGGCTGCTTGGGCCGCGCGCAGGGTACATGTCGATTTGAAGATGGCGGAGCGACTGCACACGGGCGAGGAGCCGCACCTTGTCCTCACGGTTGCAAGGCTTCCTCTCTGGCTTTTCTGCGCGGTGCGCGGCAGGGTACGCGCCGAAAATAGGCTCACCGGGGAGTGGAAGACACGGAAATTTCCCATAGGGAAGAGGCAGGAATTGACATTTCCTCCTGTGCATGCGGGAAGCTTTGTGTGCACACTGGAGGAAACGGTCATCTCCGACGGCTTTGGGCTTGTATCCTTTCCGGCTATCGTGCCGGAACCCCTGTGCGTCCCGGTATACCCGGACAGCATCACGGTGCACTGGGAGCCGAAGGCTGCGGGGGAGACGGGCGAGAGCACCGTGCGCGCAGGACAGGGACAGGAGTGGATGGATGGGGAGATCCGAGACTATGTCCCGGGCGATCCTATGAACCGTATGCACTGGAAGCTCTCTGCGCGCATGGATGCGCCCCTGGTGCGAGAGCCGCAGGCGCCGGGTCTTTGCGGCACCCTGATGGTGTTTTACCATCCGCAGGGTGAAGGGACACCGGAGACGGTGGAAAGCGCACTTGCCGCTTTCCTATCCTCGGCGCAGGAGGGGCTTGGCCTGGCGGGATTGACGCTTGCCTGGCAGGACGGTGGGGAGACGCGGTGGGTAGAGGAACCCACAGGCAGCCTGGAGGAGGCGGTATTGCTCTCCCTGCCGGGGACTGGGGAGATCGGGGCGGATCTTTCGATTCTTTCCGCGCAGCGGCGCTTTGACGAGGTCCTGCTCTTCACGCCCTGCGATGCGGGGGATACGGCGGAGCAACTCATTGCGCTGGGGCGCGGGGAATGCTGCGTGATCGCCACCGGGGAGACAGGGCAGGCGCTGCCTGAAGGAGCGCGGGAAATCCGCATGGAAGGCAATCGGCTCATCATCTGAAAGAGAGGGGGATGGACATGACAAAGACAGGCTTTGCGCGCAAATGGGCGTGGCTTTGCCTTGCAGTGCCCTTCTTTGCCCTCATCCTTCTTGCGATTCCGGGCATCCGGGAGAGCTTCATGGCCCTCATGAACCGGATCTTTGCTGCGAGCGAGGCCGCCAACAGCTATGCGTATACCTATTTTCCCGTGGGTCCCGAGGTGAGTGTGCGCCCGGCCATCCTGGCTCTGGAGGCAGCGCTTGCGGGGCTGCTCGGCTTTGCCTTCCTCTCCGGTCACAGGGGCTGTCTTCTCGCACTCAGTCTTGCCGTGACACTCGTGCAGATCTACTTTGGACTCCTCCTTCCGTCCCCCCTCCTGCTTGGCCTCTACGGCGTGTGCGCACTGGGGCAGATGGAACGCGGCGCATGGCGGCAGCTCTTGGGACTGATCGCTCCCGGAGCCTTGATAGTGTTGCTTGTCTGTCTCATGGCTCCCGGCGTGCATGACGGGCTGGAGCGTGCTTCTGAGCGGGTGCGGGACCTTCTGACGCCTATGAGCGGGGTACAGCAGGGGATGCAGGAGGCAGCCGGGGAGGAGATGCTGCCCGTGCGGCCCTCGAGCGAGCGGGCCCTCCTGGAAGGGGAGGAGAGAGCACAGACGGGGAAAACCTACAGCCTGCGACTCATTGAGGAGGAGAAGATCGCATCGCCCGAGTGGCTGAACCTTGTGCGGGTGATTTTGCTGCTCCTCCTTGCTGCGGCAGCGGTCGTTGTGCCCCTATTGCCCTTTATCGCCCTTGCGTTCAGGAGAAAGACGCTTTCGCGTCTTCGCGAGGGGTGTGCGGATGCAGACGACAACGTGGCCGTTACAGCCATGTTCCGCAAGGCCTGTCGGACACTTGCGTGTGCGGGGCTTGGATGTGATAACCGACTCTTCCGCCAGTGGCCGGAAAGCTGGGTCAATGATCCTCAGATGGTGGCCTACAGCGCGGAATTTACAAGCGCTTGCCGATCCTTTGAGGCGGCGCTCTACGGGAAAGCGCCGGTCGGGGGCGAGGTGCGCGCTGATATGGCGGCGTTTCTTGCCCGAACAGAGAAGCTGGTGTATGCCCATGCGGGGCGCAAAGAAAGATGGAAGCTTTGGTGGAAGGAGGGCGTGCGGGGATGAAAAGGCTTGGGTTGATCCTACTGTGCCTATCGTGTCTTGTGCTGCTGTCTGCCTGCCGTGTCCGCACGGGCGGTGTGGGGAGCCTTCCGGAGACGGGCAATGAGACACTCTCCGGCACGTCCGTAACCGAGGACGGACAGGAGGCCCTTTCGCAGGACACAGGGCTTGCGGAGACGGCCGACCAGGGAACGAATGTCGAGGACAGGGAAGCGGAGAGGCGTATCTACGATGAGGATGCTACCGCGGATATTCGGGAGCAGGCGGAGCGCGCAATTGTGTCTTCCGGCGAGGGCGAAGGCGAGAGTGAAAGCGGAGAGGAAGGCCGCGCGGACCAGGTGCGTGACCAGGGCGGTATCCGGGCGCTCCGGCTTGTCACCGTGCCGGAGGCGGAGCGCAAGGGGACGGCAGACAATGCGGACGCTGCGCAAAGCGCGCTGGAATACTATACGGTCCTCTTGCAGGAAAAGGCCGAGGCCCTCTTTGAGTGCAAGCGCGTCAATGTGTATTGGGAGACCAGGGAGGATCTGGTGACGGTGCATAAGACGAGCACCGAGCACAGTCTGATTCTCTTAGCCGGTGCCTACGATGTGTCCGCACGTCTGCTCCCCGAGAACCTGCATGTGGATGACGGCTGGGTCGTGCGGAAATCTCCGGACGTCATCGTGAAAGTGGTGCCGAAAGGGCAGGAAGTGCCCTTAGGGCAGCTGCAGGCCCGCGAGGGCTGGGATGGGATTCCCGCCATCCGGGAGGAGAAAATCGTCTTCGTGTCCGAGGAATTTCTGGGGAACCGGCATTTAGAGATGGCCGCGACGCTGATGCTCGCAGCGCTCTCCTATCCTGAGGTGTATGCGGACGTGGATGTGGATATGGCAGTGCGCCAGCTTGCAGACGAAGCAGGCTATGCTGCACAGACGGCAGCCTGGGATGCCCCGTAACCCGGGCCGGGTGTGTTATAATCCAGACGACACAAGCGGAAGCATGAAAAACAACGATGAGATAAGGTGCACGTCGTGAATGGAAAGATTGTGATTCTCGGTGCGGGCCACGTGGGTTCGCACGTAGCAAGAGCCCTGGCCGCCTCCCCGGCGGTGCAGGAGATTGTCCTGGTCGACCGCATCCGGGAGAAGGCCGAAGCGCAGGCGATGGATGTCGCTGATGCACTGACCTATCCTGCGGGGCAAGCCCGGGTGCGTGCGGGGGATTACGCGGACTGCGCGGATGCTTTTGTCACAGTGGTGGCCATCGGCAAGCCCAGAGAGCCCGGACAGACGCGACTGGACCTTCTGCATGACTCCACGCTGATGCTTCGCGACCTGGCCGTGTCGCTCAGGGAAAAGGGCGTAGGCGGACTCGTCGTCAGCATCACGAACCCGTGCGACATCGCCATGGAGGTATTGCGCCGGGAGCTTCAGATGGACCGCTTCCGCTGCTTTGGCACGGGGACGCTTCTGGATACCGCGAGGCTTACGCGGGTGCTATCCGAGCAGACCGGGGTGACGCGCAGCGCCGTTTCCTGCGCAGTGCTTGGCGAGCATGGGGACAGTTCCATGATTCCCTTCTCCGCAGTCCGGATCGCGGGGCGCGCGCCGGAGTCCTTCCCGGGATTTTCGGCCGCGCAGGCCCTGGAGCGCACCCACGGCATCGGGATGGATATCATCGAGGGCAAGGGTTCCACGGAGTTTGGCATCGGGCAGGCGGCGGCCTACCTGATTGCCCAGCTGCTCGGGGATACCCAGGCCGTACTTCCGCTGTCGGTTTCGCTGGAGGGAGAGTATGGGCTCCATGTCCCCTGCGGTGTGCCCTGCAGGGTAGGGAGAAACGGCATTGAGGAGATTATCACTCTTCCCTTGACGCAGGAGGAGCAGCAGGCGCTGAACGCATCGGCCGATGTGATTGCAAGTCATCTGAAGACGGCGGAGGCACTGCTGAAATAAAGGCAGAGAAGGAAAGGATATGCACATTCGAAGATTCCAGGAAGGGGACGCACAGGCGATATCCGACCTGATCGCCCTGACGCTGCGCACGACGAACAGTCGCGACTACGACGCGGAATACCTGGAGGAGGATATCCGCCATCTGCAACCGGAGGACATCAAGGGACGCGCCGCCGGGCAGCATTTCTATGTGGTCGAGGAAAACGGCAGCATCGTCGGCTGCGGTGCCATCGGGTCCTACTGGGGAAGCGAGACGGAGAGCAGCCTGTTCACCATCTTTGTGCATCCGTCCTTTCAGGGACGCGGGATCGGGCGGCAGATCATTCAGACGCTGGAGCAGGATCCCTACTTCCTGCGCGCCAACCGGGTGGAAATCCCAGCCTCCATTACCGCGGTGCCCTTTTACATGAAGATGGGATACACCTGCAAAGGCGGGAGCGCCACTCCGGATGAGGAGCGGCTTGTGCGGATGGAAAAGCACAGGCAGATTTCCTCCTGACGGCCGGTGCCCCGGAAAAAGGGAAAGGATCAGAACATGGAAACGCCAATGCTTACGCTTGCCGCCGATATGTACGGCTGTCCGAATCGCTGCCTGCACTGCTGGCTGGGGCATATGCCCAATAGGCGGATGCCTGAGGATGCGGACGAATACATTGTCTCCTACTTTGCCTCTTTCTTTGACAAGATCGCGTACTACAGCTGGCTGCGCGAGCCGGATTTCTGCGATCATTACCGGGAAAGGTGGGAGAGGGACAAAAGGGTTTCCAGGAACGCGCAGCCGGAACGTTTTGAGCTGGCGAGCTTCTACCGTCTTGCCCGGGACAAGGACTATGTGTCCTTCCTTAGGGAAGTCGGCGTTCGGACCGTCCAGCTCACCTTTTTTGGCATCGGGGAGACACAGGACCTGTATGTGGGGAGAAAGGGTGCCTACGAGGAGATCCTTCTTGCCACGGACCGCCTGATTGCGGGCGGCATCGCGCCCCGGTGGCAGGCGTTCATCAATGAGGAGAACGTGGAGGAGATCGTGCGTCTCAAGGAAATGGCGGACGAGATCCGGGAAAAGCGGTGTCCAGAGATGTCCTTCTTTGTGCATGAGGGCTCCTGCGAAGGGGAAAACCGCCATCTGTATCCGATTCGCATCTGGCGGGAGGAGATTCCGGAGGCGCTGAAAGGGGTCTATCTGCATCTGGACAGCCTGCTCACTGAGCGGGAATGTGTACAGCGGCTGGAGATGGATTTCTCCCATCCGGAGTTTCCGATCGGAAACGAGCTGGTGCTGTATGTCTCCGCAGGATACGATGTGTTCTACAATTTCACGCACATGACAAGCGAATGGCGGATCGGCAACCTGAAGGAGGAAAGGGCGGAGAACCTGGTGCGGCGGATTCTCACGGAGGACACCTTTGCCTTAAGCCTTGCGAAGACATGCACCTGGGCCGATCTTGTGCGCCGCTACGGGGATCCTTTCTCCGAGCGGGTATTCAGCCTGGACGATTTCAAGATGTATCTGTTCAACCGCTTTGTGGAGGACGCCGGGCGGCAGGCGCACCGGTGAGGATGCGAGGCGGCGGGAAACACGGCGAAAAAGAAAAAAGCGCCAGGTGGCGCAAGGAAACAGGGAAGGGGCAGGACCATGTATGTAGCGGGATGGGACGGCGGAGGCACCAAGACGAAGCTGTGCCTGACAGGGATGCAGGGGGAGGAGATCTATACGGGCTTTGCGGGCCCGCTCAATCCCAACGGCACCGATGAAGCGACCGTACGGCAGAGCATACGGGATGCCATCTCTCAGATGGAGCCCCTGGGGCTCTCCGAGTGCGCGGCGCTTGTCATCGGGATGGCGGGGATCAGCAACGCCCACGCGGCACAGTTTATCGAGAATACAGTGCGGGAGGCGGGCTATACCGGACGCCTTGCCCTGAAGGGGGATCAGGAGATCTCCCTTGCCGGTGCTATCCTCGGCCACGGAGCCACCCTCATTGCGGGCACGGGCTCTGTCCTGTTCGGAAGAGACAAGAGTGGCGAGGCTTTCCGCGTGGGCGGGTACGGCTATCTCATCGACGATCCAGGCAGCGGCTACGCGATCGGGCGGGATATCCTCCGCGCCGTCGTGCGCGCCTCGGACGGGCGGGAGGGGGCGACGGTGCTCTCCGGGAGGGTGATGGACACCCTTGGCATCACGGAGATCCCGGAGCTCATCACCTGGCTGTATGACGCGCATACCGGAAAGCGGGAGGTGGCCGCGCTCAGCCGCCTGCTCCCTTCCGTCGTGGAGGCGGGGGACGAGGCGGCACGAAGCATCATGGAACAGGCGGCCAAAGACCTTACGGACATGGTGATTGCCGGATGGCGCAGGGCAGGGATGACGGACGGGGAGCTTGCCTATGCGGGCAGCGTCCTGGAAAAGTTTGATGCGCTCTCAACCCTTGTGAGTGCGCGGATTCACGCTTCCCTGCCGGAGGTTACCATCGGGTTCCCGAGATCGGACCCGGCGCACGGGGCGGCGAAACTGGCCCTTGAATTGACCGGGGCATGATCCGGCTTACAGGAGGGCCTCATAGACCAGGTCACGGATGCGCGGATGGAAGACATAGTACGCCTGATTCATGTTCAGCACATGCTGGGCGTAGACGATGGTGAT
>JAFUZB010000219.1 GCA_017476845.1 Clostridia bacterium | reverse complement strand
AGGAAGTGCTCCTGCCTAGATGGGCAGGAGCACTTTTTTGGTTACTGCTTAATAGCGTACGTCATGATCGCTTCGATGATTTCGGGATGGGGGAAGGTGAGGTTCTTCCTGTCAAGGAAGCCAAACCGCTCCCCGTTTCCTTTGAAGAGGTTATTATCCCATACAAAGCAGGGCATGTGTCTTGCGGATGCGCTTGCGACATACCAGGCGAAGAAATCCACACGCGCCTGGAGGTTATCCTTGTCCAGTGCACCATACTCGTCAATCACTACCGGAATACCCTTGGCCACAAACGTGTCATAAAGACTGTTCATGAACGAGGCAACGCTGCTTCTATCGGCCTGATTATCCGCAGAGAAGTTCGCTGTACCCTGGCGGTTCAATGCGAACTCATAGGGGGTATAGGCGTGCACCTCCACCATGAGGTGATCGGGAAGGGTATCGGTGGGAAGCCTGAAGACAGCATTCAGTGCGCCGTCTGCACTGGCATCATAGCCCGGGACAAGCAGGAAACGCTCACTGTTCTTTCCGCCGCTTGCGCGTACGGTGTCAACAAAGCGCTGATTAAGGGTATTAATGATTTCTGCACTGTCGACACATCTTGCATCTCCGGGATTATACCACCATTCGACATCGGTACCCTTGAGGCGTGGTTCGTTCATGGATTCCAGAATCAGGTGCTCATCGTAATCGCGGAAGCGCTCGGCCATCTGCGACCAAACGGAAGTGAGGTAGGCGAGGGAACTGTTAAGATGGGCTGTGTCCGGATAGAAATATGCTTCCCCTTCATCATGATGGGTATTAAGGATGACATAGAAGCCTTCTTCAATGGCATAATCAACAACAGTCTGTACTCGATCCATCCAGGCTACATCAATGCGGAAATCGCTGTCCACATGATTGTGCCAGGAAACCGGAATTCGAATGGAGGTAAAGCCAGCAGCGCGGAGGGTTTGGATCATCTCCCGGGTAGTTTTGATTCCGACCCAGCGGCTTTCCAGTTCCAGCGGGTCACCCTTGAGAGCGTCATCGTATGCATCAAAGGTGTTTCCCAGATCCCAGCCGGCGCCGAGCTTCTGTGCGAAGATGGTTCCCGGATTTTCAGGGAGCGGAAACTCCTTAAAGGGGCCAAACTCAGGAATTTCGGCTTCGGCGGCACCTGTCCCTGTGATCCCCAGGAGGAGAAGACAGGGCAGGAGCAACAGGAATTTCAGTTGCATCGAACCACTCCTATTCTTGTGCATTTAACTGCACAATGTTTGAAAACATTATAGCATGAGAGCTAACATAAAGAAAGAATTTCCATCGAAACATGGCGTAAAGTATTTAAAAGAAGCACAGAAAGAACATGCCACGGGTTGACAAAGATAGGCCTGTCGGGTTAACATTTCTTTAGTTCGTGACCAGATAAACAACTGCATTCGGCTTTTTTGTTTTGTGGTGAACTTCGGAAAAATCCTATGAGGGGAGATTGAGGCAAGACCATGAGAAAGCTGCGCAATATCCTGATCTTTCTCGTCTGTGCGGCCGCGATCGTGTGCCTGGTAATATTCCTTGGAAACGGCACGCAGAACTTCCATGCGAAATATGAAGGCGTGGATCTGAGTGCGGACGTGAGCGGCATCGGACGAAGTGATACGTACACCGGATATCTCACAGAGCATGCCGGTGAGGGTACAGGCCGTGAAACGGTGCTTGTCGATGTCCTCTCCTTTGACGGGGATGCCGAGGTACGCGAGGTGGACGGGGAAAAGTGCGTATACACACCGGATGATTCCTTCGTCACATGGAAAGCGGAGATTCCAGAAGCGGGAATGTATGAAATCCGTCTGTCGTATCAAGCGACGCCGTCGCGCGGTGTGGATATCGAACGTGAGCTTTACCTGAACGGTAGCCTGCCTTTCTCGGGTGCAGGCACCCTGACCTTCAGCCGTCTGTGGACGGATGGGGGAGAGGTGCGCAAGGACAATCAGGGAAATGATGTGCGCCCCTCACAGATCGAAGTTTTTGACTGGCAGAGCGTAAAATGCACGGACGATATGGGCTACGTTGTGGAGCCCTACCGCTTCCATTTTGATGCGGGTGAAAATACCCTGGCATTCAAGGCGACCAATGAGCCCTGGCTTCTCAGGGAAATCGCGATTGTTCCTGTGACGGAGACGATCGGGTATGCCGAGTACCTCGCCGCGCAGCCTGCAGCTTCCATGTCCGATGCGGGCAGAAAGTATCTGACAACGGTCCAGGGGGAGAGCGCCACACTTCGGTCGTCGCCCTCGCTCTACGCGCGCTATGACCGTTCCTCTCCCGCGACTGAACCCTATTCGGTCTATAACACGGTGCTGAACTATATCGGCGGAGATCCGTGGAATAATGCGGGACAGTGGATCGAGTGGAGCTTCGTGGTGCCCGAGGACGGCTACTATGAGATTTCCGTCAAGGCGAGACAGGCCTATCAGCGCGGTGCTGTTTCGGCCAGAAGCGTATATATCGACGGCGAAATCCCCTTTGATGAGCTCAAGACAATCTCCTTTGACTACAATACCTCCTGGGATCTCCTGACACTGGGAGACGAGCATGGCGCCTACCGTTTCTATCTGACTAAGGGTGAACATACCGTGCGCCTTCAGGCTACGCTGGGTGAGATGGGTACTATTCTCAAGGATCTTGAGGACAGCATCTACCGTCTGAACCTGATCTATCGCAAGGTGCTGGTGCTTACGGGCGTCAATCCGGATCGATTCAGAGATTACAATATTGCCAAGCTTTATCCCGATGTCATTGAGGCCATGGATCTGGAGAGCAAGCGTCTCTATAAGCTCGTGGATGATACGGTGGCGATTACGGGACAGAAAAGCGACCGTGTCGCCGTAGCGCAGACACTGGCGGTACAGCTTGAAAACTTTGTCAATTATAACGAACGCATCACGCAGCAGTTTGCCAATTTCAAGGACAACATCACAAGCCTTGGCACAGCGATGCAGAACATGTCCGAGACCAAGCTGGATGTCGATCTTTTGGTCATTTCGGGTGAGGACGCGACATTGCCTGCCATTCATGACGGGTTTGTGGAAAAGGCGCTACATGAGATCCGATCCTGCGTGGCATCCTACTTTGTGGATTACAACTCCCTGGGTGACAAGTTTGACGAGGGAGACGGAGATCTCATTGAAGTCTGGATCGTGACGGGCCGAGATCAGTCGACGGTGCTCAAGAGCATGGTGGACGATACCTTTACGCCCAACACCGGTATTCATGTGAATGTTAAGTTGGTTGTTGCCGATACCTTGCTTACTGCTGTTGTTGCAGGGAACGGACCGGATGTTGTCCTTTCACTCGGATCCTGGTTCCCGGTGAACTATGCCATGCGAAATGCCGTGGAGGACCTTACACAGTTTGCCGATTTCGAGGAGGTTATTGCTCCCTTCTACGAGAGTGCCCTGACGCCTGTGCGCTATAACGGCGGTGTCTATGCGCTGCCTGAAACACAGGAATTCTCAGTGCTCTTCTACCGCACTGACATTCTCGAAGAGATGGGCATGGAGGCCCCTGAAACCTGGACAGATCTGATCGCGCTGCTTCCGACGATTCAGGGCAATAACATGTCCGTGGGTATTCCATATCCGGATATTACCAACGTGGACATGTCCATCTTTAACTCCCTGATCTATCAGTACGGCGGACAGATCTATGATGAGGACGGCAAACGTACGCTCATCGATAATGAGAACGGTGTGGATGCCTTTAAGCTGTATACCTCTCTCTACAACGATTACGGCTTGCCCACAGTATACGATTTTGTCTCCCGCTTCCGTTCGGGTGAGATGCCGATCGGCCTGGCCAATTACAACACCTACAATACCCTTGCGGTATCCGCACCAGAAATCCGCGGACTGTGGAACTTCACCCTCTTCCCGGGCACCCTGCGCACAGGGGAGAACGGGGAAAGCGTATTGGACCGCTCGGTGCATTCCACGGGACTGAGCTGCATGATGATCGCCACCGATGATGAACGCATCAAACGTGACAGCTGGGAATTCCTCAAGTGGTGGGTTTCTGCAGAATCCCAGGTGCGTTTCGGACGTGAGATAGAGGCTATTCTCGGATCTTCCGCACGCTACACCACAGCTAATCGGGACGCACTCTCTCAGCTTGCGTGGTCTGCCAGCCAACTGCACACCCTGCAGTCACAGATGGAAGAGACGGTCGGTTTCCGCGAGATTGCCGGAGGCTACTCCACGACAAGACATATGACCAATGCCATCCGCAGGGTTATCAACACCAAGGAAGACGTCCGTGAAACCCTTCTGACCTATGCACGGACAATCAACGACGAGATACGGATCAAACGCCAGGAGTTTGGTCTTCCGCTCGACTGAGAAAGGAGGAGCGAGTGAAATGAAAAGCACATTTTCCAAGTATGTGGATATGAAGCGGGAAAACATTTCCTACGGCTGGTCCAAGGCTAAGCGTATGAAGATCTGCTATCTGTTCCTGCTTCCGTACGCCCTCCTTTTCTGTACCTTCTTTATTCTCCCCATCCTTACTTCTATCTACTACAGTTTCACGTACTACAATATTCTGGAACCGGCCAAGTTTATCGGCTTTCAGAACTATGTGAATCTGTTCCTGCAGGATGAGGTCTTCCTGACCGCTGTAAAGAACACGCTGGTGATCGCGGTGATCACGGGACCGATCGGATACATTCTGTCGTTCCTTTTCGCCTGGTTCATCAATGAGCTGCCCAAGTGGCTTCGTACACTTGCCGTGGTGGTGTTCTATGCACCAAGTATTGCAGGCAACGCCTTCTATATCTTCTCAATCATCTTCCGCGGCGATGCCTACGGTTATCTGAACTCCATCCTTCTGCAGTTTGGTCTCATCGATGCCCCGATCCTGTGGCTGACCGATCCCAATTACATGCTCAAGGTTATCATTATCGTCATTCTCTGGATGAGCATGGGCACTGGATTCCTTTCCTTCGTCGCAGGTCTTCAGGGCGTGGACAGGAGCATGTATGAGGCCGGTTATGTCGACGGCATCCGCAATCGCTGGCAGGAGCTCTACTACATTACGCTGCCGTCCATGAAGCCGATGCTGCTCTTCGGCGCCGTGATGTCCATCACCTCTGCCTTTAATGTATGCGATGTGCCGCGAGCACTCGCTGGCTACCCTTCGACCGACTATGCCGCACGAACCATCGTCACGCACCTTTTCGACTATGGTTTCTCCCGCTTTGAGATGGGATATGCATCAGCTATCGCTACAACGCTGTTCCTGCTGATGATCCTGTGCAACAAGGCGATTCAATCTATGCTGAGGAGGATTGGCACATGAGCGAAAATAAGCAGAACGCCAATGTTCCCCAGCCCAAGCTGCGCGGGGATATGCTGCATGAACAGCTGGTGCGCCTGGGCGAGATTGAGGAGCCCAAGCCACCGGTGAACCGCAAGCGCATTGCCATCATCTGGCTGATTGTCCTTGTCATTGTCGGCGGACTTCTCGTCGCCGCACAGTGGCGCATCGGTCTTATTGACGGCTATGTACTCCAGGAGATCGATCCTGCAACACAGATGCCTGACGGTGGATTCGGCCCCTACTACCGGCTTGCGCGCATCCTCTTGATCGCTTTTGCTGGGATCTTTTCCATTGTTTCCGTGATCCGTCTCATCGCGCCCAAGCGCAGACGGCCCAACCGTTCCATCGGCGGTGACATCGGCATTTACCTTGGCATGGCTGTCATTGCCTTGGCCATGGTCTTCCCGCTGGTGTTCTCCATCGCATCTTCGCTCAAGCCGCTCGATGAGCTTTTCCGCTTCCCGCCGAAGATTTTCCCGCAGCATGTGACCTTTGATAACTTTGCGGACCTGTTTGTGACACTTTCGCAGAGCTTTGTCCCGTTCTCCAGATATCTGGTGAATACCGTGTTCATCACCTTCGTGGGTACGTTCGGTCATCTGGTCATTGCCTCTATGGCAGCCTTCGTGCTGGCCAAGTACGATTTCCCGGGCGGAAAAACCTTCTTCTCCATCGTTGTCACCGCGCTCATGTTCTCGGGTTATGTCACAGGCATTCCGAACTATGTGATTATGTCCAAGCTGCATATGATCGATACCTACTGGGCGATTATTCTCCCGGCCTTTGCCGCCCCCATCGGTCTGTTCCTTATGAAGCAGTTCATGGAAGGCTTGCCTACAGCGCTGATTGAAGCGGCCCACCTAGACGGTGCGGGTGAATTCCGGATTTTCTGGTCCATTGTCATGCCTAACGTCAAGCCCGCATGGCTCACACTGATCATCTTCTCTGTACAGAACCTGTGGAACACGAATGCTTCCACCGTCATCTACTCTGAGGCTAAGAAGACCCTGGTCTATGCACTCCAGCAGATCCAGGCCGGCGGTATTGCTAGAACGGGTCAGGCAGCAGCTGTCACCGTCATCGTGATGCTTGTGCCGATCATGATCTTCATTCTCTCGCAGAGCCAGATTCTGGAAACCATGGCCTCTTCGGGTCTCAAGGATTAAGGGAGGGGAGTGCAAGATGAAAAGACTGGCCTGTCTAATGGTACTCCTGTGCTTCCTTCCGTCGCTTGCTATCGGCGCGAATGACGGTTATGAAACGACCTATTCCTACACGTATGATTTCTGGGATGAGGTCCAGTATTCACCGGATCCGTACCGTGTCTCCGATGTGATCTATTCAGTGACGCTTGGACTGGATACCGCTATGCGCAAGCCTCAGTCACTCTTTGTGCAGGGAAAGCGCATCTATGTCGCGGACACCGGAAACAACCGTATTCTTGAAATTGAAAAACAAGGCGAAGAATATGTTCTCCTGAGAGTCATCGACCATATTTCGGGAGCGCAGCCGGAAACCTTCTCTTCCCCCACAGACATGTTTGTGGACCCGGAGGGCAATCTATATGTTGCAGACCGGGACAACAACCGTGTGCTTATGGCCGACAGCGAGGGCAACCTGATTCGCGAATATGTGAAGCCTGTCGATTCGACCTTTGACCAGAGCATGGCATTTTTGCCCAACAAGATTGTCGTGGACAGCATCGGGCGCGTGTACGTGCTCGCCACCAACGTCAACAAGGGTCTGGTCAAGTATGAGCCCGACGGCACCTTTACCGGTTATATCGGTGCAAACCCGGTCAAGTACAATCTCTGGGACTATATTTGGAAGGAATTCCTGACCACCAAGGAGCAGCGCGCGCAGCAGGCTTCCTTTGTCCCGACCGAGTATGAGAACATCTATATCGACCATGAGGGATTTATCTACTGCACGAATATCGTGTTTTCCGAGTACGATCTGCGTTCTGATACTGCCAAGCCCATCCGCAGGATCAATGCGATCGGAAATGATATCCTGATCAAGAATGGCTGGGAACCGCCCATCGGTGATCTGCAGTGGCTGGAAGGGTCTCAGGATTACGGCCCCAGCAAGTTCAAAGACATTACTGTCTTCGACGATGATATCTATGTCGCCTTTGACCGCACACACGGTCGCGTATTCGGATATGATCCGCAGGGATCACTGCTCTGGGCCTTTGGTACCAAGGGCAACAGCGAAGGGGCTTTTCTGGGTGCCGTATCCATTGAACATATGGATCATGACCTGCTGTGTCTGGACGAAAACGAGAACAGCATCACCGTGTTTACGCCCACCGACTACGGCAGCCTGATCTACCGTGCCAACGATGAATATCTCAGAGGCGAGTACGAGACAAGCGCAGATACCTGGCGCGAGGTGCTCAAACTGAATGCGAACTATCCTCTGGGCTTTGTGGGCATTGGACGCGCGCTTATGCGTCAGAACGATTTTTCCGGCGCTATGAGCTACTTCAAGATGGCTCACGACCGGCAGAACTACGGCAGAGCCTACCGTTACTACCGCAAGGACGTGGTGGAAAAGTACATTGGATGGGGCGTGGCTGTCATTGCAGCCCTCCTGATTGTCCCGCTAATTTTCCGCAAACGCAAACAGATGAAGGAGGAGGTGGAGGCCTATGAAAGACTCCGTATCGGTAACCGAGACAAGGCTTGACCGCTATCTCTCCACCCTTCGTTATGGGCTGTATGTCATCTTTCATCCCTTCGACGGCTTCTGGGACATGGTACATGAGAAGCGCGGGTCACTGGCTGCGGCACATACCTTCCTGGTCCTGTTCCTGCTGACACGGGTCCTGAAGCTGATGTACACCAACTTCCAGTTCATTCAGGCACCGATTCAGTATATCAACATCTATGAACAGTGCGGGTCGCTGCTGTTCCCGTTCCTGGTGCTGTGCGTATCCAACTGGGCACTGTCCACGCTCTTTGACGGCAAGGGATACTTTCGGGACATCTACATGGCTATGTGCTATGCCCTTCTGCCCTATGTCCTCATCCAGCTCCCGCTGATTCTTGTCAGTCACATCATCTCCTTTGATGAAAGGGAAATCTACTCTGTTCTCATGAACATTTCCCTCATCTGGTGTGTCTTCCTTGCCTTTGTGGGCCTGATGGAGGTCCATGATTACGGTCCGGGGAAGACGCTGCTGTTCTTGTTTGTGACCGTGTTCGGCGCTTTGGTCATACTGTTCCTGATTCTGGTGTTCTTCTCTCTGCTCAGTGATGCATATGGGTTCTTCGCGAGCCTGTACAGAGAGATAGCCTTCAGGCTGTACTGAGGAGGGATAAGCGATGAAGAAAAAGAAGTCTCTCCTCAGGCGTATCCTTCCCTGGTTGGTTTGTCTTGCGCTTCTTGCCTGCCTGGTGATATTTGTCGGGATTCCGCTGTATGGTCCGCAGGAGGCGGAGGAACTGCCGGATCCCGAGGTGTTCTATCGGGATGAAAAGCTCAAGAAAGTCAGCATGGAAAATGACAGTCTTCTCTTTGAGATGGACGGAGCAACCACACAGTTTACGCTAACCGAGAAGGAGACCGGTCGGGTATGGCGCTCTAATCCTGAGAACGCTGCCTCCGATCCGATCGCGGTGTCGACCAACAAGGCGATCCTTCAATCCACTATGATCGTAACCTATTCCTCCTCAAGCGGCGTGATTGATTTCAACAATTATCAGTATTCCGTGGAGAATGGGACATTCCGCATAGAGGAAGATGAAGACGGCAAACAGGTGAAAGTCGAATATGCCGTTGGCCGTATCGAGAAGGTCTATCAGATCCCTCAGGCAATCACTGTAGATCGCTTCAATGCCTTTATGGACGCACTGTCCAGCAAGGATGCGAAGAAGGTCAAGAACGTCTATTCGCTTTATAAACCTGACAAGGTGGCGACGCTCGACAACAAGGATGAGATGCTCGCACTGTATCCTTCCCTTGAGGATACTGAACTGTATGTGCTCAAGTCAGACACGTCGGCCAGCAACAAGGGAAAAATGGAAGGCTACTTTGCCGATGCGGGTTATACCGCTGAGGACTATGCATTGGACATGGAGAATGTGGCCGGCGCTACAGAAAATCAGGGACCGGTGTTCAACATTTCCGTGATCTATAAGCTGGACGGGGAAGACCTGCTCGTTGAGGTTCCCTATCAGGAGATCCGCTATCGTGCGGACTATCCCATGACATACGTTACGGTTCTGCCAATGTTCGGTGCGGCAGGCACGGCCGAGGAAGGCTACATGCTTGTTCCCGAAGGCGGCGGTGCACTGATCCGTTACAACAACGGCAAGCTTTCACAGAATGCCTACTATGCCAATATGTATGGATGGGATTACGGCACAGAGCGGCGTGAGGTGGTTTCCGAGACAAAGAATACCTTCCCGGTATTCGGTATGACGGGGAATGGCGGTGCGTTTCTGTGCCTGATTGAAGGCGCGCAGAGCTATTCGGGCATACAGGCCGATATTGCAGGCCGTACGAACAGCTACAACACCGTCAGTGCCAAGTATAACGTGCTGCACTCGGATCGCTACAACGTTTCCGCAAAGACGGCCAAACTGGTTTATATGTTTGAAAAAGCGCTTCCGGCCGATACCATCGTGCAGCGTTATCGTTTCTATGATACCGAGGATATCTCCTCTCTGGCGGTCGCCTATGGCGATTACCTCCGCGCGGAATATCCGGAATTGGCCGAGCGTGAGGTTTCGGAATACACCCCGGTATCGGTTGAAATGGTCGGCGCGATCGACAAACGCGTGGTTCGTTTCGGTCTCCCGGTAAATAGTGTCGTCCCGATGACGACCTTCCAGGAAGCCTCGGAGATGATCGGTGATCTGAAGAGCAGCGGTGTACAGGATTTCAGCGTGCGCTTCAGCGGATGGGCCAATGGCGGTTTATCGCAGAAGGTGCTGAATCGTGTAAAGATTGAAAGGACGCTTGGCGGAAGCGCCGGCATGGAGAAGCTCATCGGCAATGCCAAGGCACTGGATGTACCGCTTTATTATGACGGTGTCTCCGCATTCGCCTACCGGTCCGGTGTGCTGCAGGGATTCATTCCGTATGCGCATGCTGCAAGGTTTACGACCCGGGAGCAGGTGAAACTCTATCCCTATTCCGTTGTTTATTTCCAGTCGGATGATTTCTATGATCCCTATTACCTGGTGAAACCCGGCCATGCCAAGGAAAGGGCCGAGAATCTCATAGGCGCCCTCAATGATATATCGGCATACGGTGTGGCTTTCCGTGATGTGGGTTATCTGCTCTCTGCGGATTATAATCCGAAGGAAACCGTAACCCGTGAGCAGGTCAAGGATATGCAGATTGACCTGGCCAGAAAAGCCCAGGCGGCAGGGGAAAAAGTGATGATCAAGGAGGGATATGATTATGTCATGCCCTACGCGGACTTCATCACGGACATGGATCTGAACGGGATTGCCTACTCGATTTTGGACGAATCGATTCCGTTCTACCAGATGGCAATCCACGGAAATGTGGATTACACAGGGCTTCCCATCAACTTAAGTCAGGACTGGGAGACGGAGTTCCTCCGGTGCTTTGAGTATGGTGCAGGCCTGAACTT
>JAFUZB010000218.1 GCA_017476845.1 Clostridia bacterium | reverse complement strand
TGGTGCCCTCCATCCCTGCCGAGGCCTCCTGCGCCATGGCGACCGCCTCGTCCAGCCGGGAGAGCAGGCTTTTGGCCTCGCGGTAAAAAACCTGGCCTGCCGGAGTCAGCTCAATGGGCCGCTTCTGCCGGTTGACCAGCTGCAGGCCCAGGCTGTCCTCCAGGGCGCGGATCTGCTGGGTGATGGCCGTCTGCGTCAGGTAGTGGCTGGCCGCGGCGCGGGTGAAACTGCGGTACTCGGCCACGGACACGAAATAGCGTAACTGGTTGATATGCATGCCTCTTGCCCCTTCTTTGCCTATAGTATCAGTTTTTCTTATTATAACATGGAGAAATTGCAGTTGTCACGCGAAACATTCCGAACTATACTGTAGAAAATCTTATGAGGAGGCATTCATTATGAACAACACCAAGAAGACAAAGCTACAGCGTGCCGCCTCCTTTTTTGAGATGCTCGGCGGCACGGCGCTTATCGCCGCCGCCTTTGGGCTTGTCGTCGTTCCGCAGGGCTTCGCGGCCGGCGGTGTGACGGGTCTGGCCTGCAAGCTGGTTCAGGTGATCCCGGTGCCGCTGTCGGCGCTGGTGCTGGGGCTGAACCTTCTGCTGCTGCTCACGGCGCTGGTGCTGGTCGGCCCGGCCTTCGCGGTCAGGACCGTGGCGGTCAGCCTGCTGTTCCCCTCGTTGCTGGCCGTTTTCTCCCGCCGGGCGGCGGCCGTTCCGGGGCAGTCGGCCATTCTGTCGGTGCTGCTGGGCGGTCTGCTGCTGGGCTGCGGGGCCGGTCTTGTCCTGCGCAGCGGGGCCTCCTCCGGTGGCTTCGACATTGTGGCCGTGGTTCTCAACCGGCGGCTGGGCGTGCCCGTTGCCCTGGTCATGAACCTCTGCGATGTCGCCGTCATTGCTCTGCAAGCCGTGGGGCAGCCGCTGAAATCCACACTCTGCGGCGTGGCGGTCATCTGCATCAGCTCCTTGATCGTCAATCTTCTCGTCAGTCTGGACACAGACCGGCTCCGCCGCATTTTGCGCGCTTTTCTCCCACGCCCTGTTTTCAAGCAGAAAAGTTTGTGATACAATAACTGCGCACAGCATGTGCGCAGTTATTTTTTCCTCTCACGGGAGCGACCGATGAAATACAAATGTCTTGTCTTTGACCATGACGATACCGTCGTCAACTCCACCGCCACCATCCACCATCCCTGTTTTCAGGAATATCTGCGTCGGTTTTACCCTGGGCGCTTCTGCACGCTGGAGGAGTATTTTGAGAAGAACTTCGACCCCGGCTTTGTGCCCATGTGCCGCGCGGAGTACGGCATGAGCGACGAGGATCTGGCCTATGAAGCGGAGTTCTGGAAAAGCTATGTCAAGACGCATATTCCTCTGGCCTATCCCGGCATCCGGGAGATCATGGAGCGGCAGGTGTTGGTTCCCCAGAGCGGAATCGCCAACTGGAAGCTGTACTATTACTGCCCGGACTGCTCGGTGAAGCTGCACTTTGATTGGGAGAAGCCCAGGGAGCATGTGTGCCCCAAATGCGGGAAGGTGCTGCGCGGCGAGCCCTATGACAGTACCTGGTGGGGGATGGTCAATGAGTGCAATCGTGCAGGAGTGGACGGGCTGTCACTCCTGTACCTGCTAGGCGGGGAAGAAAAGTACGCGGACCGGGCGATTGAGATTCTCCTCGCCTATGCGGACCGCTACCTGAACTATGCGGTGCATGGGGATATCCCCTGCAATAAGCCGGGGCGCATCGGGGCCCAGGCGATCGACGAGGCCATTATCGTGCGAAGCTTTGCCGTGGCCCTGGACAGGATCGGGGACCGGGTGAACGAAAAGCAGATGCGGCATATCCGCGAGGACCTGCTGCTTCCTTCTGCGCGCTTCCTCATGGGCCAGCGCACAGAGCAGCTGCACAACCACGAGGTGATCATCTCCGCCGCGATTGCATCAATCGGGATTCTCTTTGATCAAAGGGAGCTGATCGACTTTGCGCTGCATACCCCCTACGGCTTGGTCTATCAGCTCGATCACGGTGTGCTGGAGGACGGCATGTGGTTTGAGGACTGCTTCAGCTACCTGTTCTTTGCGCTGGAGAGCTTCTTTGCCTACGAACAGTTCGCGATGCATACAGCGTATGCGCTCATCCGTCATCCGGGCTATCAGCGTATGTTGGAGTTGGCCTGGGCGGAAATGCTGCCCTCGGGAAGCTTCCCGAGACTTGGGGACTGTAAGCTGGACCATTATGACAGTGCGGTGGACCTTTTTGAGTTTGCCTGGAGCAGGCTGGGCGATCTCAGGCTTCTCTCGGTGCTTGAGCGGTGGTATGCGGATCATCCGCGGGATCGGCTTACAGCCTTCCTGTATGGCGCGGAGATTCCGGAGGAGGGTAAGGCTGTGGAGAACCCCACGGACCTGATCCCGCAAGTGGGACACAGCGGACAGATCCTTCTGCGCGGCGCGGAGGCGAGTGCACTTCTCCTTCGCAGCGATGTGTACGGCGGAGAGCACGATCACCATGACCGGTTGGGCCTGATCTGGCAATATCGCGGGAAGGACATCCTGCCCGATCTTGGCACCACAGGCTATGGGGCCAGACTGCACTATGCCTACTACAAAAATACGGCCACGCATAACGTCGTATGTATTAACGGTCGCAACCAGCCGCCGGCCAATGCGGTCGTGACGAGAAGCGAAACCTACAAGGGACTGCGCATCATAGAGGCGGTCTGTGATTTCCGAAAGCCGTCCCAGGTGGACTCTCATGCCGAAGTCGAATGGGACAGCGAGACCTACAGGCGGGTTGTTTTGACGCGGCGAATCGCCTTTTCCGGCACGTGGTTTGCGGAGGTATTCCTGGTTCGGGGTGCACCGGAGGGGGCGAATATTGACTGGATTGCGCACTTTGCGGGAGATCGCGGCCCTTGCGTGCGGGGAGGGGAGAAGAAAGAATCCCTGCTTCCGCCTTCTGCGGATGGCGAATCCCCCTATGCCTATCTCACGGATGTGCGGGCGTATGAGGCCGATGTGGCGCCCCGTACCCGCATGGTGTGTGACGGAACGGATGTGACCGTGTACGCAGCGCCCTTTCAAGGGACCGTCTTTGATGCCATGGGGCCGGATAATCCCTCCGACAGGAAGCTTCCCTACCTCATAGAGCGCGTGCATGGGGAGCGAGCTGTGTTTGCCCATGTCATGGATCCCACAGGCACGGTCAAGGCTTCAGGGTTTGTGTGGGATGAGAAGAAAGGGCAGATGGAAATCTTGCTGCGTTTTTCCGAAGACCAAGGAGAAGGGATGAAGGTTCTTTTGTGAAGGACCACTTCACGCAAAATGAAGAGCCGCCATCCGAAGGTGTTAGACTGCTTCGGATGGCGGCTTTTTGTTGCAAGGGAAGAGCGTGGTCATGCCGGGAGATGGAGGATACCGCTTCTGTCAATGGAGGCGAGCGCCTCGCGGATTTTCTCGGGCGGGAGAACGAGGGCGAAGCGGACATAGCCTTCTCCGTGCGGGCCAAAGCTGGAGCCGGGGGTGCACAGCACACCGGCTTTCTCCAACAGGTCCAGGCAGAAGTCCATGGACTTGGTATAGGGTGCGGGGATCGGTGCCCAGACAAACATGCTGCCGCGGTTATCGGGAATGTCCCATCCGATAGCGCGTGCGCCGCCGCACAGGGTATTTCTGCGCTCCTGATACATGCGGCACTGCTCCCTGACGCTGTCCAGAGGACCGGTGAGCGCTGCGATGGCGGCTTTCTGAATGGGGAGGAACATGCCGAAGTCGATCTGGCTGCGCAGAAGCCGAACCTGGTCCACGACATCCTTGCGCCCCATGAGGAAGGAGATGCGCGCACCGGTGACATTGAAGGACTTGGAGAGCGAGAAAAATTCCACGCCGACATCCATCGCTCCCGGAGTGGCAAGGAAGCTCCCGCCCGGCTCCTCGGTGAAGATGATGTCACTGTAGGCGTTGTCGTGGACGATGAGGACATCGTGCTTTTTGGCCCATGCGACGAGCTGGGCATAGGTGTCGGGACCTGCGACGGAGCCTACCGGATTGGAGGGAAGGGATACGATCATAAACCGTGCCCTGTCGGCAACCTCATCGGGAATATCCGGAAGATAGGGAAGGAAATCGTGCTCCTTGCGGAGAGGATACCAGGCGGGTTCAGCACCGGCCATGAGCACGCCTGCCTTGAAGACGGGGTAGCAGGGGTCAGGGAGCAGCACGGTGTCGCCCTCCTGGCACAGCGCCATGGCGAGGTGTCCGCAGCCTTCCTGGGTACCGTAGCAGCTCATGATGGCGTCCGGACTGACGGTCACCCCATAGCGCTTCAGATAGTAGGCGGAGACCGCCTGCGTGAGTTCGGGAATGTCCCGCAGGGTATATTTCCATGACTCGGGATCCATGGCAGACTGAGCGAGCGCCTCGCGGATATGGACGGGGGTGACAAAATCGGGGGTGCCGATACTCATGTTCCAGATACTCCGTCCCTGGGACTCCAGGGTGAGCTTTTTCTCGTTGAGCGCTGCGAAGATTTCTTCGCCGAAACGGCTCATGCGCTGGGCAAACTGCATGTTCGGCCTTCTTTCTTTTGGCTTGTGCCCGTGAAGAGGGGCCTATGAACCTTAGCAGAAAGGACGAGATGCCGCAAGACGAAAATGAGGAATGCAGAAGCATGCGCGGTCTTTTATGCATGCGTGAACTGCATGGATAAATGCTATGAAAACACTGATGAGACAAGAAAAAACATTGGATATCTGCAGAATACATAGTATTCTGGAATGAAGAAAAGTACTTCGCGCAAACTGAAACGATACAACACGGAATGCTTTGGCGGGACGTCCTTCCCAAGTCTGGGGGAGACTCGCTATAGAAACAGCACCGGTTTAAGCCGGTGCTGCAGGTTATGATCTTGGGCTCACATCGAGATAGGCGCCTTCCATGGGGGATGTGGCAAGTGCGGAGAAAAGACCGAGCACGCCTTTAGTGTAGCGCGGCTTGCGGGGGATATAGGCGGCTTTTCGTTCGGCAAGAATGGTTTCGATTTCCTCCTCTGTCTTCTCCTCGCCGCGAACGCCGACAATGTCCAGACGACGCTGTGAGATGCTGATGCGGATCAGGTCTCCCTCTTCCACCAAAGCAATGGGACCTTGGGACTGGGCCTCCGGGCTGACATGCCCGATGACCGGACCGCGCGATGCCCCCGAGAAACGGCCGTCGGTGATGAGGGCAATGCGCCGGCTGAGCTCGGCATCCGAGGCAATAGCCTCCGTGGTATAGAACATCTCCGGCATACCGGAGCCCTTGGGCCCCTCATAGCGGATAATGACGGCATCGCCTGGGGCCACATCATGGCGCAGCACCGCTTGAATGCAGTCCTCCTCGCAGTCGAAGGGACGGGCACGCAGCGTGACCTCGAACATTTCCCTGGGGCAGGCGGTGTGCTTGATGACGGCTCCCTGCGGCGCAAGATTGCCCTTCAGTACGGCGATGGAGCCGCATTCTCCGAGGGGACGGGAGCGGGGCGCAATGATGTCGGAGGCTTTGAGGGTGAGATGATAAGTGCGGTTCAGACGATCGAGGTCCTCCTCGCATGCTGCCCAGTAGCCCTGCTTTTCCAGGTCCTCGAGATTGTCCCCGAGCATTTTCCCTGTGACTGTCGGAACGGACAGGTCGAGCCGGTCCGAGATCTCCCGCATGACGGCCGGTACACCGCCCGCCGCATGGAAGAAAGCGGCCGGATACTTTCCTGCGGGCCGGATGTTGAGCAGCCAGGGAATGTCCCGGTGCAGCCGGTCAAAGGTGTCGCCGCTCAGCCCGATCCCGTAGGCGTGTGCCAACGCGGGCAGGTGCAGGAGGGCGTTGGTGGAGCCAGAGATGGCGGCATGGACATAGATGGCGTTTCTGAAGCTGCGCTCGGAGAGGAGGCATTGGGGACGGAGCGCGTCGTTTTCCGCGATGCGAACGGCGCACCTTCCTGTCTCGCGTGCGGCTTCAAGGATACGCTCCCCGGTTGCGGGAAGCAGGGCGCTCCCAGGAAGGGCAAGCCCCAGGGCTTCCGCCATGATCTGCATGGTGCTTGCCGTTCCCAGGAATGAGCAGGCGCCGCAGGAGGGGCATGCGTGATGCTTGGCAAAGGTGAAGGCCTCCTCGTCGATTTCACCCCGCGCGAAGCGCGCGGCATAGGTGCCCAGCTGCTCCAGGGTGAGCAGGTCCGGCCCGGGGTCCATGACACCGCCGGGAAGCACCAGGGAGGGGATGTTGACGCGCGCCATGCCGATGAGGTTCCCGGGCAGCCCCTTGTCACAACTGGCGATGTAGACCGCACTGTCAAAGGGCGTGGCGCCGGCCTGGATCTCGATCATGTTGGCGATCATCTCCCGGCTGGCCAGGGAGAAATTGATACCGTCATGCCCCTGCGCCTCGCCGTCGCACATGTCGGTGACAAAGTAGCGTGCGCCAAAACCGCCCGCTTCGCGCACGCCCTCGCGCACACATTCGACCAGGCGGTCCAGGTGACCGGAGCCGGGATGACTGTCACCGAAGGTACTCTCAATAAAGACCTGCGGCTTCTCCAGATCTTCACGCTTCCATCCGGTGCCAAGACGCAGCGGATCTACTTCGGGGGACAGGGTGCGCAGGCGTTGACTGGGACGCATTGGGATTCTCCTTTACGTGTTTTTCCGGCGCGGGGAGGCTCCTGTGGTATGTTCGGTGCGGTAAGACAGGGGCGCATGCCTTGTTATCCGTTACAAATATATACATTATACCCGGCGAGAGGTACGAAAGCAAACAAAAAAACGGACAATCATGGCCTATTAGCCTTGACTAATCCTATGTGCTCCTATACCCTGTCTTTACCGGAAAAGCTTTTTTCGAAATCCATGTCAAGAGGAGGCAGATAACCCATGAACACCAAAGCCATGTACGCCCTGACCTACGGACTTTTCGTGCTTTCAGCCGAAGAGAACGGAAAGCATAACGCCTGCATTTCCAATACGGTACAGCAGGTCACCAGCCAGCCCAACAGGATCTCTGTGGCTGTCAATAAAGCCAATCTGACCTGTGAGATGATCGCCAGGACCGGACGCTTTACGGCATCCATCCTCAGCGAGGCAGCGGATTTTGATCTCTTCAAGCGCTTTGGCTATCAGTCGGGACGCGACACGGACAAGTTTGCAGGCTTCACTGACTGCAAGCTCGCAGAAAACGGCACCGCGATTATCACGCGCGGCACGAATGCTTATATCAGCGGCACGGTTGCGCAGAGTGTGGATCTTGGCACGCATATGCTCTATATCGCCGATGTCACCGAGATGGAGGTGCTCTCGGATAAGCCCAGCGTGACCTATGCCTTCTATTCCGAGAACATCAAGCCCAAGCCCCAGAAGGTCGGGGAGACCGCGGACGGACAGACGATCTGGCGCTGCACCATCTGCGGCTACGAGTATGTGGGCGAGGAGCTTCCGGACGATTTTGTCTGCCCGATCTGCAAGCATCCCGCTTCCGACTTTGAGCGGATCACTCCCGAGCCGCCCAAGAAGAAGAATCCCTATGAGGGCACCCGGACCGAGAAGAATCTGTGGACCGCGTTTGCGGGCGAGAGCCAGGCGCGCAATAAGTACACCTACTTTGCCTCTGTGGCCAAGAAGAACGGTTATGAGCAGATTGCCGCGATCTTCCTGAAGACTGCGGACAATGAGAAGGAGCATGCCAAGCTGTGGTTCAAGGCCCTGGGTGAACTCGGCGATACGCCCACCAATCTTCTGCATGCGGCAGAGGGCGAAAACTATGAGTGGACCGACATGTACGAGACGTTTGCCAAGGAGGCTGACGAGGAAGGCTTTCATGATCTGGCGGCGCAGTTCCGCGGCGTGGCGGCCATCGAAAAGCATCACGAGGAGCGCTACAGGGCGCTTCTGAAGAATGTCGAAGCCCTGGAAGTGTTCAAGAAGAGCGGCGTCACCGTGTGGGAATGCCGCAATTGCGGACACATTGTGATCGGTACCGAGGCCCCCGAAAAGTGCCCGGTGTGCAATCATCCCCAGAGCTATTTCGAGGTTCGTGCAGAGAACTATTGAGTCTCACAGGAAAAGGACAGGCGCTATCGCCTGTCCTTTTCCTGTGGAGTTTCATCTTGTCTCTCCGTGGTCGATGCGGATGGAGAGGTGCATGTCGGGGTAGGCGGCCGCAATGGCCGCCGTAACCTCATCTTTGAGGGTCTCACTCTCCTTTTCCGATCTGAATTTTGACAATTTTATAAGTGAAATAGGATTTCCGATCAGCTTTCTCCCGAAGAGGCATTATTAGGCCTACGACCGCGTTTCTTTGGGTTTTCCTTCCTCTCCTTGGCCTTTCGGTATGTTGCAGGCATACATTCTTTTGGTACAGCCACTCCGCAGGCTTCACAGATATCAACCTGCTTGCCCGTAAAGGA
>JAFUZB010000217.1 GCA_017476845.1 Clostridia bacterium | reverse complement strand
GCTCATCCTCGGGCGGAAGGAAACCGATGAATTATGCGATCCGGGCGGACTACGCAAGCCTCATCGGTGTGTATGCAAATGCTGCCTCCATGCAGGTGAGCCTGGCAGACATGACCGGGCGGGAGATACATTACCGGGAGGTCAGCCCCTCCGGGGAAAAGCCGCTCCACACACTGTATCATGCCATTGAAACGGGTATGGAGGCGACAGGCAACCGGATTGCGGCCATCGGGATCGGATGCGAGGGTGTGATCGATCCCATGCAGGGCATCGTGATCTCGGATCCGACCTTTGCCTGGTCCAGCGTGCATCTCAAGGAGCTGGTGGAGCGCCGCTATGGGGTACAGACCTTCATCGACCATGCCGCAAATGCCGTGTGCCTCCACCAGCAGCTGGTCGGGCCTGCGCGCAGCCTTGAGAACTTTGTGTGTGCCCTCTCGCACTTCCCGGAGTGTGCCGTTGCGGTGGTGGAGGGAAGACAACTGCGCGGGAGCGGTTTTCGCGCGGGGCGCGGCGCATGGGACACCGGGACGCTTGCGTCCTTCATGCGCTTTGCGGATATCCATGTGCTGCTCACCGACAGAGAAGACCTTGAGATTGATTGTGCGCACATCGCACCCACCGGGGCATATGACAATGTTGCGCTGGCCTGCTGCCTTATGGCGGAGGCCAGGTGGTTTTCCTCGATCTACGATTTGAGCAAGGGGGATAACAATCCATGATATGTAATGACTATACCGAGATGCTCAGGCAAAAGCCCATGACGCTGATCATGAGCCTGCCTGCCAACGATCCGGACATGTGCCGCGCGGCCTTCGATGCGGGGGCGGATGTGGTCAAGTGCCACATCAATCTGTCCCACCATGCGAGCGGAACGCTTTTTGACACCTTTGAAAAGAGCAAGCCAATCCTGGAGGAGATGCTGTCTGCGCGCAAGGGACCCATGGGTATTGTGCCGGGGAACAGCGTGGAGAAGGTGGAGGCAGACCTGGACCAGCTGTTGGAAATGCCCTTTTCGTTCTATTCCCTCTATACCCAGCACACTCCTCCGGGCCTGATCGCAAAGGGCGTGCCCCTCATGGCCGCCTGCGATTACACTTATACCCTGGAGGAGGTAAAGCAGATCGAGAAAATAGGGGCAAGCATTCTGGAGGCCAGTATTGTGCCGGGCGAAGAGTACGGCACGCGGCTGTCTCTTCGCGATCTGCTCAGATACGAGGACATTGCGAGCAGCACTGCGCTCCCCGTCGTCGTCCCCACGCAGCGCAACATCCTGCCGGAGGATGTTCCGGCCCTGCATGCGACCGGCATTCGGGGCCTCATGATCGGGGCGATTGTGACAGGACGCGAGATCGAGAGCGTTGTCCGGGCAGTATCGGCCTTCCGAAACGCGATCGACAAACTCTGAGGTGAAGCATGACGATTGCACTTCTTCCCCTGGATTCCCGCCCCTGCAATGTGCGTTTTCCCGTGCAGCTCGCCGCGTGGTGCGGCCATAAGGTACTCGTCCCCGAAAGGGAGGAGATGGACGACTTTACTTCGCCCGCCCCCTTTGCCGCCAGCCGGGAGGCCCTTCTTCGGATGGGGGAAGGTGCCGATGCCTTTGTGATCTGCGCAGATCACCTCATCTACGGCTCGCTTCTCGCCTCGCGCGCCTATGCGGTGGATACGGAGGAGGCCCTCGAGCGGCTGGATTTCCTTCGCGAGCTGCACGCGCGCTTCCCGGAGAAACCGATCCAACTCGTCAGCACCATCATGCGCTCCTCCCTCTCCACGCTGTGTGCAGGGGACCTTGAGGCCTACGAAGCGATGAGCGTTTACTCGGAGTGCACCGACCGCGCACAGACGGTGCGCAGCAGCAAAGAGCGCGCGGCGCTTCTCTCCCGGGCCGAAGAGGCCAAGGCACATATCCCCGGGGAGGTCCTGGAGCGGTATATGCAGGTGCGTGCGCGCAATCATGCGGTGAACCGAGCCTGCATTGCGCTAAGAAGGGAGAATGTGGTGTCATC
The DNA here is from genome assembly GCA_017476845.1 of Clostridia bacterium. GTDB lineage: Bacteria > Bacillota > Clostridia > Christensenellales > Aristaeellaceae > UBA2943. The sequence continues at coordinate 18,698 of JAFUZB010000217.1, read as the reverse complement.
ACTTCTCATTCTCATGGAGGATGCGCCGAAGTTCGGCTTTCACCGCAGCGAGCAGCGCACCCTTCTCAAGGACATGCAGGGGCTCACAGCGGTCTTTTTGCAGAACGGAACCGACGAGGGCGGATGCCTTGCCGTGATGCGGCAGATCCTGGCATCCTCCCCGATGGAGATGGACGTGTGCTATCTGGGCGGTGACTTCACGGCGCGCTATGAGGACCGGGAGTTCGCGGAGAATGTGTTCAGCTGTATGGCGTACCTGGGCGTGGAGTATGACCCCGCCTCCCCCGCTGTCCTGGCAATCGCCTGCCCTTCAGGGAAAGAGCAGCCGGAACAAGAGAGCGATGCGGACGAAGCGCATGTGCGAGCGGTCGCGCGGTGTATTGACGAGATGGCCGATGCGGGCAGTCCGATCTATCTATTGGACCTGATCCACGCCAACGGCGGAAGCACGCGTCTGATGAACACGCTGAAAAGCCTGGATCTCCTGTGCGGCTACAGCGCCTGGAACACGGCGAGCAACAGTCTGGGTACGCTGCTTGCGCAGTATGTGTCCGACCGCCTGGCGGGCAAGGTACAGACAGACTTTCGCAATGCGCGTTTTCTGGACGACTATGTCTACCAGAGCGAGATCCGGCCGGAGCTGAACGCGCGCCTTCGCGATGAGGGCGAGGACCCGTTCCGCCTGCGGGACAAGGCGGGGGCGGAGCGCATGCTGCAGAGCATGTTCGATGCCTACCCCGGGCCTGTGATGCAGGTAACCGGGAGATGCAGGGCAAGGCTTCCCTGGGCGCGAACATTTGAAGCGGACATTGAAGTGAATGCAGACGGGGAGAGAACAGAAGGATGAAGGCAGAGAAAACAGCGGAGATTGTCATTGTCGGCGCAGGCTCCTCAGGAATCTGCGCGGCCATCGCTGCGGCGCGTGCGGGGCGGAAGGTCCTGCTCACCGATCGCAATCAGGTGCTCGGCGGGACCAACACGCTTTCCATGGTCAGTCCCCTTATGGGCTTCTCCTCGGGCGGGCGCGAGGTGGTGGCCGGGATCGCGCAGGAGATTGTCGACCGCCTGGCCCAACGCGGCGGCACGCTCGGGCATATCCCGGATCCGCTGGGCGTGACGGAGACGATCACCCCGATCGATACCGAGCTGCTCAAGCAGGTGTACTATGAGCTGCTCAGGGAGACAGAGGGGATTGAACTCCTCCTGAATACTTCCCTTGTCTCATCGAAGGTCGAGGAGGACAGGATCATCTCTTTGCAGGTATTGTGCAAGGACGGCGTGCGGGAAATCACGGGCGATATCTTTATCGATGCCAGCGGGGACGGCGATCTTGCCGTAGCTTCCGGGGTGCCCTACGTGCTGGGCAGGGAGAGCGACAGGCTCGCCCAGCCCATGACGGAGATGTTCCGCATCGGGGGCGTGGACTTTACAAAGGTGCGGAGCTATATGCGCAGCCATCCCGAGCAGTTTGTCCTCGCACCGGATGCGGACAGCATGCCGTACACTGCGGTCTCCGGGTATTTTGACACGGTCGCGAAGGCCAGGGAGAAGGGCGATCTGACCCTTGCGCGCGACCGGGTGCTGCTCTTTGAGGGCGTGCGGAGCGATGAGGCGGTCGTCAACATGTCCCGTGTGATCCTGAAATCCGGCACAAGCAGTGCAGAGATGACGGAGGCAGAGATCGAGGGCAGACGGCAGATCGATGAAATCATCGCCTTCCTGCGCAAGTATGTTGACGGCTTCCAGAACATTCGCCTTCTGGCGACCGGGGCGGCGATCGGAGTGCGGGAAACGCGGCATATCGAGTGCAGGTACTGTCTCAATGAGCAGGATGTGGTCGCGGGAAGTGTTTTTGAGGATGCCGTTGCGGTCTGTGCCTTCCCCATTGACATCCACGATCCGGCGGGGCAGGAGCTGCATTGGACCAAGACCGATACCCTGCCCTGCTACGATGTCCCCTACGGCGTGATGGTTCCCCGGAAGATCCGCAATCTGCTGGTGACCGGGCGGTGCGTGTGTGCCACCCACGAGGCGGCGGCCTCCGTGCGCATTACGCCCACGGCTATGGCCCTGGGCCAGGCGGCAGGCGTGGCAGCTGCGATCGCATGCAGCGAGGAGCGGCCGGTGGGAGAGGTGGATGTGCACCGTCTGCAGCGCGCACTCCTTGAGGCAGGGGCTATTCCGGGCAAGGCGTTTGTGTAAGTTGTGTCTTATGCAGCGCATGCAGCGGCAGCAGCGGATCTGCTGCCGCTATCGCGGTTTTTCAGATGCGTAAGCCCAGGTGACTTGGACAGGGAGGCAGGGCATGGCAAATCTCTTTGATATTCTTCCCCGGGGGTTTTTCAATTACCTGGGGAGCAGTGCGAACAACCGGGTGTATGCGGACTGCCTGGAGCTGATCTATGAGGCGTATGACCGGGAGGTCAGCTACCGCATTCCGCGCAGCACCCTGCGCGACATCCTGGCCGCCTACCTGATGGACAACCACATCGAGCTCAGGGAGGAGGGCGAGGAAGGGCTGGACAAGTACCAGATGGCCTCGGCCATTCTCCGGCGCTTTACCGATCCCAATGTCCACTGGCTGGAGGAGGAAAGCGACGATGCGACCTATGAAAAACAGATCGTCATGTCAGAGCATGGGATTGCTTTGGCGGAGTTCCTGCTCTCGCTTCGCCGCCCGGAGAAGGAGGAGTATGCGGGATACATCATTCAGATCTATTTGCTGCTCAATAATCCCGAGCTCCTGCGCGAGGAACCCTACGTGAACGTCCTTCGCCCGGTGCACCGCAATGCCAAGCTGCTCGCGCGCTCCCTGAAGCGTCTGTCGACCTTCATCCGGGACATCATTGAGGAGATGGTGCACGAGGAGAGCCTGGAGAGCATCACGGAGAACCTGATTGCCTACTGCGAGGGAAGCTTTATCCGCGAGTACACCCGTCTCATCCGCCAGCAGAACATCCACACTTACCGCGCCCTGGTGCGCGAAAAGCTGGAGTCGATGCGCACCGATACCGAGCTCATGGAGCGGATGACGGCCTCGCTCATGGCCGAGGAGGGGATGGGGAGGATTGCGGCGGAGGACCAGATCCTGGACATGATCTCCTCCACCATCCGCTTCCTCTACACCGACTATGACCAGATCATGTCGGACATCCGCCACAAGATTAACCTCTACATGCAGCTGCACATCGGACACCTTCGGTACCTACAGAACCGAGACAGTCACATGCGCGGGCATGTACAGCAGGCGATGCGTCTGCTCACGGAGGAATTCGAGGCGCTGGACATGAAGGACGAGCTGCCCGAGGACATGAATGCGCTCTTCCGCATGGGCGGCGTGCGCTATGTCGACACGACCTCCATCAAGGCCAAGGCGAGGCAGCGAAGGGTCACGGAGACCGAGGACGAGACGATCGAGGAGATGACGGCCGAGGATCTCGCCCTGGCGCGCGACCAGCAGATACACGAGGCGGCCAACCCGTACTCGCAAAAGCACATGCGGGCCTATCTGGACACCTGCTTTGCGGGGCGCGATAGCCTGTCGGCGGAGGATCTGCCTTTGGACACGCCGGAGGACCTGCTGCGGGGGCTTTCCGCGATCGCCTACGCCGATCAGAACGGCTACACCGTCGAGCCGGGGGATACCTATGTGGAGGCGGGCAGGCTGATCCTGCGCAACTTTGAACTGAGGAGGAAACCGTGATGGAGGAGTACTGGGCCAATCTTACCGACGGCGAGAAAATGATGTTCCAGCGCGTGTGCAGAAGACTGCTCACATCGACCTTTATCGTGCGCGACAGGGACGAGGAGAACCGGAAGGAGTACTTCTTTGTCGCAAGGGATGCCGATCCCGTGAACACCTACTTCGGCTATATCGGCATGCAGATCACGGTGGACCGGGATACCGGCGTGGTCATGCTCCGAAACGGGTCGGACGCGGGCGATGTGGAAAGGCTGCGTCTTGGCCACCTCATGCTCCGCAAGCAGGAAGCCCTGATGCTCATGGTATTGTGGGTGATCTATCAGGACAGGATCTCCAGCGGCCGCCTCAGCCGCGCCGTGATCGTGACGCTGCCGGAGCTTCGCATGGAGATGGAAAAGTACGGTGTGCGCGGGGCCATCGACAAGACCGGCATGACGGACATCCTGCGCAGGCTTTCACAGTATGCTCTTCTGGACACGAAGGGCCAGGTCGGGGATGAGGACTTCACCATCCGGCTCTACCCCTCGCTCCTCTTCTGCATGGATACGGATGCCTTTGCCCGCTTCGTCTCCACCATGACCGAGCGGCTGAAAGATGAGGGCGGTAACGGAAGCGGTGCGGAGGAAACCGAGGAGATCTACGAGGAAGACGAAGAAACGGAGGAGAACGGGCATGATGACGAATAGAAAGACGGCGACAAGGCTGCTCATTCTCAATTGGTCGCGCTTTCAGAAGCTGGACTTCCGTCTTTCGGGCTCGACCTTTGTCACGGGCGTGAACACCTCCGGCAAGTCCACCGTCCTGGATGCGGTCTCCTTTCTGATTTCCGGGAACCGCCAGTTCAACAAGGCCGCCAAGGACCGCGACAGGAGCGTCCTCAAGTATGTGCGCGGAGATACCGAGTCCCGGGAGGAAACACGGTACCTGCGAAGCGGAAGCGTGGTCAGCTACATTGCCATGGAGTTTGATTCCCCCGTCGACGGTGGGCCGGTCTCATGCATTGTCTGCATCGAATCCCCGAACGAAGAGGCGATGACGCCGTTTTGGTATGCGGCGCGCGGGGCCAGGCTGGAGGATTTCAATTTCTACGAGGAGACGGGGAACACCCGCCGGACGACACCCAAGGACAGGCTGTGTCTGAAGGGGACACGGATCCTCAGCACAGAGTGGAAGTTGGGTGCGGATATTGTTGTGCGCGCCCTGGGCATCCGCTCGGAGATGATGGCGTACCGCCGCAAGCTTGTGCAGATGATGGCCTTCAATCCCAACAACAACATCAATCAGTTCATCCAGGAGTGCGTGCTGGAGGGGAAGAAGGTCAACAGCCTGAACGATATCCGCAATCACCGCGAGAAGTACGAGGAAGCCCGGGAAACCTACGAAGGTCTGGGAAGGCAGAAGGTGCTGCTGGAAAAGACAGAGCAGGCAACGGTGAAATACGAGGCGCAGGTGCGCACCCTCAATGTACGCAGGCTCCTCATGGCCTACCAGAACTGGCAGGTAGCAGGGGATCGGGAAAAGGAGAATGCCCGAGAGCACGAGGTGCTGGAGAGCCAACTCAAGGGCATGCAGAGTCAGCTCAAGCAGGCCAGCAGCGAGCGCATGCAGGCCCAGGAGGCCTATGCGGATGCCAAGAGCCAGGATGTGCTGAATAATGTGAAGGGCACACTGGACCAGCTGCGGAGGGAAGAGCAGGAGCTTGAGCGCACAAGGGAGGACGCGGAAAAGAAGAGTGCGGAGCTCATCCGGCTCCAGCAGTATTTCGGGAAGGAGCTTGCCTGGCTTGTTGCACAGGCTGGGGACGATGAGCTTGCGGTGCGCGCAACACACTTTGCGCAGACCGGCCTCGCCCCGGAAATCAAGACCGGTGTCTTTAGCCGCCTGCACCAGATGCGCGACTTTGCCGAGGAGCAGCTGAGCGGGGAGGCCGTACACCTGCAGGACGAAGTGGATGCGCGCAAGCAGGAGATCGCGGAGCTCACCGAGGAGATCCGGGCACTCACGGCTAATCAGCTGCCGTTGCCCAAGGAGGTGCGCAGGGAGCGGGATGTGCTTTCTGCGGCGCTTGCCGCGCAGGGGACGGAGGTGCAGGTGCGCACCTTTGCGGAGCTGGTGGAGGAATTGAAGGATGAGTCCTGGCGCGGTGCGATCGAGACCTTCCTGGGCAACCGGCGCCATGACCTGATTGTCGACGGTCCTGCCTGTTTGAAGGCTCTGAAGATCCAGGAGGACAGGAAGCTGCGGAACATCACCCTGGTTTTGACCGATGCCCTGGAGGAGCGGGAGGCCGAGGCGGGAAGCGCAGCGGAGCTCCTCGCTATTCCGAACGTCTATGCCAGGCGGTATGCCAACTTCCTTCTGGGCAGAATCCATCTGTGCGATACGGTGGAGGAACTGCACGCACATCCCCAGGGCGGTCTCATGCGCTCAGGGCTCATGGCGAAAAGCTTTGCCACACGCTTTCTGCACCTGGAGAACACGCGCTTCTGCCTGGGAGAGAAGGCCCTTAAGATGCAGCTGGAGCAGCTGACCGGGCAGCGCACCGAAAAGCAGGCGGTGCTCGCTGCGCTCTATCCGAGGCTGGACGCCATCGCGGAAAAGCGCGGGAGCCTCAAGTTGGTCAAGTGGCATGAGGACAGTTACGATTTCTCCAGTCCCGACGTGCTCCAGCGCGCAAACGCACAGCTTGCGGAGGTGCGCAGGCAGGTGAAGATTGTCGAGGAGGATCCGAACTTCGCCACAGCTATGGAGCTGCTGGAGAGCGCAAGGCGCCGCCTGGATGACGCGCAGAAGGTGTTTGAGGACATCTATGCCAAGGCGCAGGTCTTGGAGGAAAGGCTCAACAAGAACGAAGACGCGGTCTATGCCCTGAAGGAGCAGGCTCGGGAGGCCCGGCTGGCCTACGAGAGTGAGCAGGTGCAGTATATGGACCTGGAGGGCGAAATGCTCGCGCTCTATGCGGACCGCGTACAGTTGCGCCAGGGCAAGAGTGTCATTACTGACCTGGAGCTGCGCAGTTGCAGCGCCCGGCTGGAGGAAGCCCTCCGCGCGATGGAGGATGCCCAGCTGGAGGTGCTCAGGGTTTCCGAAATCGATGTCAATCGCCGCGGGCCTTCCTGGATTCCTTTTTTCCGCGAGCGGATGCGCGCACTTTCCAACGTCAAGATCGAGGAGGCCAAAGCATTGCTTGCCACCTCGCGCAGCAAGCTGGAGTATGCCTTTGTCACCGACTTTGTGGCAGAACTCAACGAATCCATGGACCTGGCGCGCGTGGAGATTGAGTCGATCAACAAGGAGCTCAGGCTGCTGCCCTTCGGCAATGACACCTACCGGTTTGTCCTCGGGCAGCGCGCGGACAGGGCCCTGTTTTTCAGAATCAGTCAAAAGCTGCAGAATTACCTGTTCAATCCGGACCTGCTCAAGACGGCCGGGGAGATGGACGAAGAGTTTGAGCACGACCTGGACACCTTCATGAGCCTGATCTTTGATGAGGGCAATGAGGAGGAGCTCTCCGACTACAGGTCCTATCTGACATATGACATGGAGATCACCACCCGGCAGGGACAGCAGGAGGTGGTGACCATGCTCTCGCGCAAGAACGGCTCGGCCAGCGGCGGAGAGAAGCAGACGCCGTATTACATTATTCTTGCTGCCTCCCTGATCCAGTGCTATCCCAGGGATACCTGCTGTGCCCGCCTTGCCCTGGTTGATGAGGCGTTCTCCGCGATGTCGGACGACCGTATCGAGCAGATGGTACAGTATCTGGAAAACAACGGCTTCCAGGTCATCTATTCCGCCCCGCCCCAGAAGGTGGGATCGATCGGATCGCACATCGGGACAACGGTGTCGCTTGTGCAGAGCGGTCGCTTTACGCATGCGGTGGAAGGATTGATTCGCCTTGAGGAATAACGGCTTTGCTGCTCCAGAAGCGCTTTCCGAGTGGCAGGCAGGGGTGCTCTCCCTGATGCTCGACAGCTATGAGGGGAGTCGGACCTACTTCGGGGAAAACCGCGTAAACCAGCACTTTGCGGTGGATCCGGAAAAGGTGATGCCGGGCTACCGGGATGACTTTACCGATCCCGATGAGATTGCGGCCTTCACGGAAGATATGCGATCTCTGGAGGAAAAGGGGCTTATTCGCATTGCAAGAAGGCCGGGCAGCACAGAGATCGACAGGGTCTATCCGGTCAAGGAGGTCCTGCCGGAATACTACGCCCTCCTTGGGCGCATAGAAAAGCGCGATGTGCTTTCGGCACAGCGCGCGATGTATACGGAGTATCTGGGAAAGCTCCCGGTACTGGATGCCTACTGCCGGGAGCAACTGAGGCTTCTGGAGAAAAACCGCAAGCCCAGAAACCCGGAGGACGAAACCCTTCTGCCGCTGCTGCTTCGGATTCTGGAAAACCGTGAGGACCTGCTGGAGCGGGAACTCTCCATCTTGTTTTTCTCCGACAGCAAGATGTTTGAGAAGTCTTACCGGCATGCGGTATGCTCGGTCCTGAAAACCTATGGCGGGCATGAACGGCTCCTGGAGGATGTGAGCGATGCACGCGAGCAGGAACAGCTTCTGCTCGCGGAGTACCGCGTATTTCCCAATCCCAACTATGTTTACCTGAAGGGCACTGCGGAATTGACCTTGAGGGACGGACAGACCCTTCGGGTACTGCCGGGCTATCCCATGGGGATATCCTCACTGGTACTGGACAGCCTCCAGGAGATTTCCATCCAGGAGAGTACCGTGATGACGGTGGAGAATGTCACGTCCTTTCACCGACTGCAGCAGCCTGACACCTTTTTCGTGTTTCTGTCGGGGTATCACAACACAGCCAAGCAGGCCTTGATCCGGATGCTTTTCAGAGACAACCCGGATAAGTTCTATCTGCACTTTGGTGATCTGGATCCTGACGGCTTTGGCATTCTCAGGCATCTGCGCGAGGGTACGGGCGTTCCCTTCCGGCCGTACAGGATGGATGCGGAAACACTGCGGCAGTTTGTGGACTATGGAAAGCCGCTCACAGAAAACGACCGAAAGACGCTGCGGCACCTGCTCGATAAGGGCGAGGCGACCGAAGCACTCCAGGAGATGGAGCGACTCGGTAAGAAGGTGGAACAGGAGATCGTCTCACTGCATCTGATGAACGGTGACGGATAAGGGTATGGCTGGGAATGCGTATGTGGTGCAGATGACACATCGCATGGCTTAGGGAATAGCTTTGACACCCAACCTTTTCAAGAACATGCGGTCCCGTTCAAGAACTTCTGAATTCCATCGGATGGCTTTGATTTGGGAAGAAACGGCTGCATTCTCTAGCACATCAAACCAGGATAACAGTGCAGAAGGGGATCCCTCATGAAGCCATGCAAGCAGGTTTTGTGCCTGCCCGGCAGCGGTTCTCTCTGGCCGTGTGATTTCATCCTCAAGCTCTCGAGCGATTCGCCTGATCTCATTGTTTAGCGTATCTTCATAGAGGAGGGCAATGAACTGGATGATCAGCCTGCCCATCACGTTGTCACTGTACCAGGAACGGACCACGGTCTCTCCTGCATACGGCTTTTCAGGACGAAAATGATGCTCAATGTGCTCACGGCGGATCAAGGTTTGGAAGGCCAGCTTTGTATCCCGGACCTGAGAGAAATCTCCGTGTCCGATCACCGTGAAAATCCCGTAGTACCTGCTGTCTTCTGCTACGGTTTGATCATCTATGTAGGCCACCTGCTTATTCCGAGTCGTCTTATAACGAATGTACCGCTTGGCCAGATGTTGGGCTTCTGGCGACAACCCTTCCATGGATGTGCCGTGTGTTATGAGGTTCAGGACAGCTGATAGAGAAGAGCAAAGTTGGGCTTTGAGCTTTGCTCTTTTTGCGGTATCCAGGAAGAAGTGCAGCGAAACACGTTTTCGAAGGGCTTGTGCAGTCCCGTCAGCATCTTCCTTCTGAAAACAGTGCGCCACAGTCTTTGTCAAACCAACGACAAATCCATCTTCAGAGCAGCTGCAGGTGGAATGAAGCAATTCATCAAGACAAGCTTCAAGATGATCGTTTACCCACTTTGCAGTTTCGTCGATCCGCATCAGGAAGCGAAAGCCGTCGGCGATCAGTGCGTGGGCGGTCGTTTCGCTGTAAAACCCGCTATCCGTAACCAATAGGATCCTTTGCGGGGTCATTCCCGGAAGCTCTGAGAGGGCAGTTTTCACAGAAACTGCATCAGGAATGTTGTTTGGTCGCAGTGTAAATCCAAGCGGTTCATTGGTCTTTTCTGCGTACAGCGAAAGCAGCTTGATCGCTGTCAGACCGTTCGTGCCATGGCTGACACCGTATCTATCAGGCGACTGACCTTGTGGATAAGAGGCGGTATCGTAGGCTACGAGGATCACGTCATCCTGCTGACGCAGCAGGCGCTGTGTGAATAATCCTCGCCCGAAATCTACAATGTTGCCAAGCATTTCGGTAAGGCTGCGGCAGATGTCCTCTGACAGGCCTTCGACATAGGGAATCGGATGCATCAATTGCCATATCGCGATATTTGACAGCCGCTCGCCGTCGGTACAGGTCAGGAATCTGGCACATGAGATTAACTTCTGGGCAGTCACCGTGTCTTCCTCAAGGAGAGCGTAAATGTCCTCATCAATCCCATGCTTTTCTGCAATGGCATCCAGGATGTCCTTCGATCTGATGTACTTTGGGGAGGCAAGGCCTTTTTGAGCGGTTTCTTGATTTGCGGCAGTCGAATCTGGCGATGACGGGTCGCGTGCGGATTTCCTTTTTGCACGTGTTGGGACAATCTTTCCAGTCGGATCATCAGGGAGTATTTTACCGATGAGAACATCCTTGCCGACTTTCCGCATACGGCCGTTTTCATATCGCTCCGTACGTTCGTATACATAGTATCCGCCGTTGCGCTGCTTTACCTTCACCTGATAGGTTCTATTCTCTCCGGATATTGGCCTCGCCATCGTTCCTCAGCCCCTCTGCACAATTGTCACGTGAGTATGATAAATGATCATGTGATATATGTCGAGCAGGAAGGTGGATAAGCGGACCTGGATAGCGGAGGGAAAGCAGGTGGGCAGGATCTCATTACACTGAAGCTCGTTCGATAATGGAGCAGTGGATAATCTCTTTCTTCGGGGGAAGATCGGGATTGTTGATGCGTTCCATGAGATGCAGCGCGGCCTGTGTGCCGATTTCTGTGGTGGGCAGGGCAATGGTGGTGAGCGGAGGCTGCAGATAGCTTGCGATCTCACGGTTGTCAAAGCCCACCACGGCCATATCCTCAGGGATCCGAATCCCTCTTGCCTGAAGCGTCGCAAGGGATCCGGCAGCCATGAGATCGTTCATGGCGAAGATGGCGGTGGGCGTCACAGCGAGGGAGAGGAGGGCATCGGTACAGGTCTTTCCCGTGGCGTACTCCCAGTCTCCGTAGCGGATGTAGTCCGCGGGAAGTGCCAGTCCTGCCTGCTGCATGGCGGTCTGGATCCCGAGTAGGCGCTGACCGGTGGGATAGGAGTGCGGGTGACCGGCAATGACGGCGATGCGGGTATGTCCGCGTGCAATGAGGTAGCGCGTCATATCGGCGGCAGAATCGCGGTTGGAATAGGTGAAGCAGGTGTCCTGGTCACAGCCGTGGGAATAGGCATATACCAGCGGAGTATCCATGGGATCCAGAAGATAGTCCAGATGGCGGTCATGCATGGCGACGTAGATGATCCCGTCTACGTTGGAGGATTTGAGGAGAGCGACGCCCGCATTGATCCGCTCACGATAGGTGCCGATCTGCTCGTATTGGTTATAGAGCTTTTCCAGCAGGTGGAGGTCGTGAAAGATGGTCTTGTATCCGCTCCTGGCCAGGGTTTCACTGATCCCGCTGACGATGCCTGCCACCGGAAGACCGCGGATGTCCTCCACGAGAATGCCGATGGTGTGCGTCTGGCCGATCCTGAGTGACTTGGCCAGGGTGTTGGGCGTATAGTTGACCTGCGCGATGGCCTGGAGGACACGCTCGGTGGTTTCGGGGGAAAGCTTTTTGGAGCCGTTGATCACGTGGGATACGGTGGCTGTAGATACACCGGCCAGCTCGGCTACTTCACGCATGGTTGCCATGGGACACCCGCCTTTCCAGGATACATTCATTATACATCTGTACCTTTGTGGTTAAACGATTAAAAACATTATATTCAAATGAATCTTCGGAGTCAAACCGAAGGTTATGAAATTAACCTGCAAAAACAGACCAAATAACACAAATTAAACGTTGACAATGGCCGCAGAACATGATACCGTATAGACACCGGTTGGTTAATCGTATAACCAACAAAATGAACGAAACCGCATAGGAGGACATGAGAATGAACATGAAGAAACTGTTGGCAGTCGTGCTGTGTCTTGCGATGCTTCTGCCCGTGATCGCACTGGGCGAAGGCGATGGACGTGTGCACATCACCTATTCGTTCTGGGGCAACCAGACTGAAGCCGAGAGCGTGCAGGCAGCACTGGATGCCTACAATGCTAGCCAGGACAAGGTTTTCGTTGAACCCATGCAGATCCCCAACGAGCAGTACACCGAAACCCTGGTCAACTACGCGATCGCAAACCAGCTGCCGGACTGCGGCATGGTCAATGAGAACGCGGTTCTGTACTTCTCCCGCAACGGCGTCATGGCGGATGTCTCCGACATGTTCGCAGGCGAGGAGCTTCAGCCCATGGACTGCATCACCTTCAAGGATGCGGGCGTTCCGGTCGGCTATTCCTCCAGCAACGAGATCCTGATTCTCTACTACAACAAGGACATGTTCGACGCGGCGAATGAACCCTATCCGTCCGCTGACACCCCCTACACCTGGGACGAGTTCGTGGCAGTGGCCCGCCGCCTGACCTTCGACGAGAACGGCAAGCATCCTGACGAGGAAGGCTTCGATCCCGGAAAGATCGTGCAGTACGGCGCATTCGTCAACAACTGGACCTGGCAGATGGAAGTTTGGGCACTCTCCAACGGCGGCGCTTGGTTCTCCGAGGACGGCAATGAAGTGCTCATCAACAGCCCCGAGGCCATTGAGTCGATCCAGAAGGTTGCTGACCTGGCTCTGGTCGAGCATGTGGCTCCGCTCAACGTCATTCCCGAGGATAACGGTATCGGCGTGGGCATCGGCAGCGGCACGGTTGCCATGACCACCGACGGCACCTGGCGCCTTGGCACGGACTTCCCGAACCTGGGCATCAACTACGGCATTGCTCCTCTGCCTGCCATGAAGGAAGAGGTCACCATCTGCACCTCCGGTCTGACCGGCGTATTCAAGGGTGCACATCAGCAGGAAGCCTATGACTTTGTCAAGTGGTACACCCGCGAGGAGAGCAACTGGGAAGCTCTGGTACTCACCGGCATTTGGATGCCCAAGAGCGAGTACTACTACAAGACCGAAGAGGGTATCAACGCCTGGCTGGGCAATGAAGCCTATCCCTTCAAGGATCTGGAGACCGGCAAGAAGGTTCTGGTAGACTACACCATGAACAATGCCAAGTCCGCATGCTGGTACTTCACCCCCAACACCCAGATCACAACCAACGAGATTCTCTTCACGGCGCTTCAGAGCGTATGGAGCGGCGAGCGCACCGCCGAGGATGTCATCAATGAGATCTATCCCGAGCTGGTCGAAGCCATCGTCGTGGACTGATAAACAAGAATACCTGCAGGGGAACGCTTTGCGTTCCCCTGCATTGCAAAAAAGAGGAGTGAGGACGGATGAGCAAGCGCGGTATGATCCGGTATAACCGTCAGGAAACGCGGGCAGCCTGGCTGCTGCTTTTGCCTTCGGTGATCGGTCTGATATGCATCACCTACCTGCCCATGCTGGCATCCTTTGCATTGAGTCTGTTCAGCTGGAACGGTCTGGGCGAGATGAAGTTCATCGGACTGGACAACTATATCCGTCTGTTCACGAACGATTCCAAGTTCTACGGCTCGCTGCTCACCACGCTGGAGTATGCGGGCATTTCGGTCCTGGGGAGCATTGTCTACTCGATGATCATTGCGCTCCTCCTCAACCGGAAGGTACCGGCGCGCGGCTTTTTCCGTGCCGTGTTCTACCTGCCCTATGTCCTGCCGGCGCTGGCTGTCTACCTTGGCTGGAAGTGGCTGTATGATTTTAACCACGGCTTTTTCAACTACGTCATCAAGCTTGCGGGAGGCACATCGGTCAAGTTTCTTGATTCCAGTGCGCTGGTCACGCCCTCGCTTTCCCTGATCGCGGTATGGCTGAGCGGTAACCTGATTGTGATCTTTCTCGCGGGACTGCAGAATGTGCCTCGGACCTATCACGAGGCGGCGGAGATTGACGGGGCCAACAGCTGGCAGCGCTTCTGGAAGATCACGATTCCCTGCATGACGCCCATCATCTTTTACAACCTGCTCATGAGCCTGGTGAGCAATCTGCAGGTGATTACGCCGGCCCTGTCCCTGACCAAAGGCGGGCCGGGAACGGGCAGTTATTTCATGTGCTACATGCTCTACACGCAGGCCTTCAAGTCGCATAAGTACGGTTATGGCAGCGCGATCTCGGTGATTCTCTTTGTGCTCATCGCGATCTTTACCGGGATCCTGTTTTCGACCAGCGGTAGCTGGATCTTCTACGAAGGGGATGACAGAGAATGAGTCAGACAGTTACCGGGACTGCAAAGTCCTCTCGCATGGCATCCCGGCACAGACGGGAGCGGGCGGCGGATATCATCTGTCTTGTGCTTCTGATCCTGCTTGCCCTGATCGTGATGTTCCCCATCTACTGGATCTTCCGCTCCTCGCTGATGTCCAATGCAGAGCTCTACGCTTATCCTCCGGCCTTCCTTCCACCGGAGTGGCGCTTCTCCAATTACACGGAGACGCTCAAGTCCTTTGAGTATCTGCACTTTCTCATGAACACCATGACGATTCTGGTGCCGGCTGTGCTCGGTGCCGTAGTCACAGCCACCATGGGAGGCTATGCGTTTGCCCGATTGAGGTTTCGCGGGAAGAAGTTTCTCTTCACCCTCTGCGTGGGCTCGATGCTCCTGCCCTCCATGGTCACCCTGATTCCGCTCTTTATCGCCTGGTCCAGACTCGGTCTTTCCAACACCTACTGGCCGCTGATTCTTCCGCATTTCTGCGGAGGCGGCGCGTTCAACATTTTCCTGATCCGTCAGTTTGTGAAGACGGTGCCCAGGGAACTGGACGAGGCGGCGACCATTGACGGATGCGGGTTTTTCCGGATTCTTGTGTTCATCATTGTGCCTGCGATCAAGTCCGCCATGATCGTGGTCGGTCTTCTCAAGTTCATTGAGCTGTGGAATGACCTGCTTCAGCAGGTGACCTACATCACAAGGCGCGATAAATACACCCTAGCCCTCGGACTGAATATCTTCCGGGGCTCCTTCAACGATGACTGGTCGAGCATCATGTGTGCCACCTGCCTGTCCTTCATCCCGGGAATTGTCTTCTATCTTCTCGGGCAAAGGTACTTTGTGGAGGGTATCGTAATGACCGGCATGAAGAACTGAGAGAGGGGAGGAACAAAAGCATGAGCATCCGCTCTGTACCGCTGAGCCGGGTACACATCAGGGATGATTTCTGGTCACCCCGGCAGCAGCTCATGACCGATGTGACCATCCCGTACATGGAAAGAATTCTCAGAGACGAGGTTCCGGGAGCGGAAAAGTCCCATGCTGTGGAGAACTTCCGCATGGCCGCAGGAGAGAGCAGCGGAGCTTTTTATGGCATGGTATTTCAGGACAGCGATGTCGCTAAGTGGCTAGAAGCGGCCGCATACTCGCTCATGCTCAAGCCTGATGCGGCGCTGGAAAAGCGTGTGGATGAGATGGTGGCGCTGGTTGGAAGATGTCAGCTTCCCGACGGCTATCTCAACACCTACTTTACGGTCCGGGAGCCAGAGAACCGATGGCAAAATCTCCTGGAATGTCATGAGCTTTACTGCGCGGGGCATATGCTGGAGGCAGGTGTTGCCTTACATGAGGCGGGGAAGGATGAATTACTTCACATCTGCTGTCGCCTGGCCGACCATATCTGTGAGCGCTTTGAAAAAGAAGAGGGGATTCCCGGACACGAGGAGATCGAGATCGGATTGCTGCGGTTGTATCAGGCAACAGGTAATGACCGGTATCTTCGGATGGCGAAGACCTTTCTTGACCGGCGCGGGCAGGAGCCTGACTGGTTTATAAGGCATACGCCTGCACATCCGGGGATCCACTACGGCGGATATGACATATTGCCGGCGGATACGGCATACAATCAGACGGATGTCCCGGTGCGTGCGCAGCACGCTGCCCGCGGGCATGCAGTCAGGCAGCTGTATCTCCTCACGGCCATGGCAGGGGTGGCAGCGGAAACCGGGGATGCGGACATGGCAGATGCCTGCCGGAGACTGTTTGCGGATATCCGGCAAAGGCAGATGTATGTGACCGGGGCAGTAGGTGCCTGCGCAACGCATGAGTCCTTTACGGTGGCGTATGACTTACCCGGGGATAGGTGCTACGGCGAAACCTGCGCATCGGTTGCCATGACCTTCTTTGCTCACGCGATGCTCTGTGGGGATATGGACGGAAAATACGCCGATCTCATGGAGCTAGAACTGTATAATGCCGCACTTTCCGGCATGCAGCTGGACGGAAGACGTTTCTTCTATGTCAATCCTCTGCGTGTCGATATGCGTCTTGCGGGAAAGGTTGCAGGATATACCCATGTGCTGCCAAGGCGGCCGGCATGGCATGCCTGTGCCTGCTGCCCGCCCAATCTTGCCCGTCTGCTCACATCGCTGGGCGGATATCTGTGGAGCGAGGACAGGGATACGGTGTACAGTCATCTGCTGATTGGCAATGACGCAGAGCTTCAGCATGGCCGGATACATCTTGAGACAGGATATCCCTGGAAGGGATGGGCAAAATACACCCTAGAGGCAGAAGGTGAGTTCTGCCTTGCCATACATATTCCCGGACATGTGAGAAACCTCACTGTCCGCGTGTGCGGTGAGGATACGGAAGGCAAAAGAGACAAGGGATATCTGTATCTTCGTCGCAGATGGCACAGCGGAGACACGGTGGAGCTGGATTTCCCGCTGCCCGTGCGCAGGCTCTATGCCAGACGCGAGGTGTCTGACTGTGCGGGCAAGGTAGCGTTGGCACGCGGGCCGGTCATCTACTGCCTGGAAGCGGTAGATCAGGAGGCACCGGTAGGGGCGCTGGTTCTTCCCCAGGAGGCGGAGATACGGGAAATACAGGGAATCCCTGGGCTTCCGGATGATCTGGTTGCGCTGGAAATGACAGGGGAGTCTGTCGCGGAACAGGATGAGCTGTATTCCGAGCGGCGACCCGAACGGGAAGAGCACAAAATAGTGGCGGTTCCCTACTTTGCCTGGGCCAATCGAGAGACCGGAGACATGACGGTCTGGATACGGGAATGAGAAACAATTGTCCGGGATGAAGGGCTGTGATACAATCCTCAAACAGGGCTGCGGCGCGCATGCTGTGCGCTTCGCAGCCCTTTCTAGTTCAGCCTGTATGAAGGGGAGGACCAACATGGCAGCAAGAGTATTTGCCTTCAATATGACCGATGAGGCGCGGCCTGCAGTTCGTGCACAGTGTGTGCGCAAGGGTGTAGGGTATGTTGAAGTGCCTCAGGCGGATTTCGGCCTCACAATTCAAGAAATCATGAATGGCAGGCATGGCGTACAGACGGAAGTACCTTTCAGCGAGTCCTTTCTTCTCCTGTCCAATCTCAGCCAGGACCAGTTCAATGATGTACTGGATGGGATGCGTGGAGTTTATACAGGACTTAAGGCGATCGTGACTCCGACCAATCGGCGCTGGACACCGGAAAAACTGCTTCGGGAGATTCAGGCAGAGCATGCTGCCATGCGTGAGGCGGCACAGAAGGGAGAATAGTACGTATATACAGGGATTGTAGCCTCACAGTAAGCGATTGCGTTTATGCATCATGAAGAGACTTATAGTCACATGGCCAGTACGAACTTGGCGAGTGTGGAAATATGCTTTCTCTTGTGGAGAGAAAGGTATGTATGAGTGACGAACAACAGACTCGCTTTCGGAAGAATCGGTGCGAAGCTATCGCTTCCTACCGCTACTGTTACTCTGAGAACTGGGGAAATGGATTGTGTAAACATGCAAAACGGAACAGAAGGAAATCACAGTGAACTCTGATTCGAAAAATCAGCAGAGTAATCCTTGCACAAAAGTCCTGCTTTACGGATATAGTCTAAGAACAGATCTGGTGAGAGTTATCCAGGTCTTTTCTTTTTTCTCAACTGCTATGTGCGCACAGATGTGAGCTCGATCATCATGTTGTAGGAGAGCGCGGCAATGGAGAAGATAAACATCGGAAGTCCAATAAACAGGATTGCAAATGCAAGACGAATGCAGTATGATACAACTTAGCTGATTATCACACAACAAGACAGCGATAATGAGCTAAGTTATACAATTAGATAGGGAACTTAGCTAAAAATCATTGAGGTGATCAGATTGGTTGGTCGCAAGAGGGAACAAAGCATCCTAGAAATGTGCCTGCAGTCGTCTCGTCCAGAGTTTCTTGCGGTTTATGGGAGACGAAGAGTAGGAAAGACATATCTGATTAGAGAGTTTTTTCACAACAGGTTTGCTTTTTACGCGACAGGTGTAGCGGAAGGAAAGACGAAAGATCAGCTGCGAGCTTTTCATGAGAGCTTGAAGACATACGGATCTACATATGAGAAACAACCCAAGGACTGGTTTGAGGCATTCTCCAGAATGCGCGAGCTGATTGATAATCCGCATGTGAAGAGAGATCCTGTCTCCGGAAAAAGAGTTGTATTTTTGGATGAGATGCCATGGATGGATACTGCAAAATCCGATTTCAGGCCTGCGCTGGATTATTTTTGGAACAACTGGGGCTCAGCACAGACAGACCTGCTCTTGATTGCGTGCGGTTCCGCGGCGTCTTGGATGATGAAGAATTCGAT
>JAFUZB010000216.1 GCA_017476845.1 Clostridia bacterium | reverse complement strand
CGCTTTCAGGAAGGCACTTTCTACTACAGACGGCCGCCGTACGGGTATCTGGCAAAGCAGGGTGAGTTGGAAATCATCCAGGGGGAGGCGGAGGAGGTCAAGGACATATTCGACAGAGTTCTCGCAGGAGAAAAGCCCTAGCAGATTGACGAGGCGCTGGAGACAAGCGGTATTCCGACCAAGTACAGTGCGACATGGACGGGTAACACGGTCACGGCGATTGTTTCCAACATCACCTATACCGGAGATGCGCTGCTTCAGAAGACGTGGGTCGATGAAAACTTTCGGACGCATCGCAATCAGGGCGAAAGGACACAGTACTACGTACCGTGCCATCATGAAGAGATTGTGAGTCGTGAGGTGTTTATCCTGGCCAACCGGGCACTGGGCTTTGTCAATCCGTACGACCGACTTGCGGTAGCCTCGGAGGAGGATCTGAAGGATAAGGTGGAGGGAAGCGAGGAAAAACGTGTTACGGTCATTCAGCCCACGCGCAAGCAGGAGGTGGCAGGGAATGAGAAACTGCGGGTCGCCGCCTACTGCAGAGTAAGCACCGACTCGGACGAACAGGAAAGCAGCTATGAGGTACAATGTACGCACTATCACGCTCTGATTACAAAGAACACCAACTGGACACTTGCAGGGATTTATGCCGATGAAGGGATCTCGGGCACCAGCCTCAAGCACAGGGAATCCTTCCAGCGTATGATTGCCGATGCAGAGGCCGGAAAGATTGATCTGATCCTGACCAAGTCCATCTCCCGCTTTGCGAGGAATACACTGGACTGTCTGACCGTGGTGCGCAATCTCAAGGCCAAAGGGATAGGCATCACCTTCGAGAAGGAGGGGATCGATACACTGGACGGGACAGGGGAAGTCATTCTGACCATTCTTGCCTCCATTGCGCAGCAGGAGTCGGCGTCGATCTCCCAGAATGTGCGCATGGGGATACAGTATCGATTCCAGCAGGGACTCCCTATGGTGAACTGTTCGCGTATGTTGGGTTTTGACAAGAAGAACGGGAAACTGGTGATAAATGAGGAACAGGCACATGTCGTACGGCGGGTATACCGTGACTTTCTGGATGGGCTTTCGATGGACATGATCGCCTCGGACCTTCGCAAAGAGGGCGTGAGCAGCGGAACCGGGTGCACCACCTGGCCGACGAGCAGCGTGAGATATATCCTGACCAACGAGAAGTACTGCGGTGATCTTCTTCTGCAGAAAACGCTGGTGGAGGATTTTCTCACCCATCGCATGGTCAAAAACAAGGGACAGCTGCCGCAATACTATGTTGCGGGCGCACATAGTCCCGTGGTTCCCAAGCGGATTTTCGAGCGTGTGGCGGATGAGATCTTTCTGCGCAGTCAGGAGACCCAGCCCGGAGGCACACATTACGGCTCAAGACATGTGCTCAATAGCCGGACCTTCTGTCAATGCGGTGAGCGGATGAAAAGGCTTCGACGGAGTGTGCCGGTATTTCGCTGCGATGCCTGCGAAATGGAATTTCCTGAGCCTGATCTACAGGTCCTTGTGATGCGTGCATTTGGACGCATCGCTTCCGAGGATGTGGAGAAAGCGGTGCAGTGTCTTCCGCTGGATGCTTCGGATCGTCTGGAGCGGGCGAGGGCACAGCGCAGCGAATGGCGTCTCCGGAATCTTGTCCGTCATCAGGGGATGACTGTGCCGGGAGCAGCCTGCTACGATGAAGAGGATTTCCGTGCGCGGACACAGCATGAGATCAACGGGTGGCGCGACAGCATTCTCAGTAGGCTTGTCGAAAAGGTGGTGCCGGGATGTGAGGTTGTTTTCTGCGGCGGCATCTCCGTGTCTGTGGGGAATTAAGCGGCAGAAGGACAGCAAAGAAGCTGCCAGATTTCTGCTGGCTTCTTTGCTGTCCTTGTCATCATGCGGAGGGAACCTACTTCCTCCGGACCGATTTCATCTTTGCATTTCGTGCATCCAATGACCGCTCTGTACGCCAGGTTGTCGTTAACCATCAGGTCCTTCTGCGCTGAAGGATTTCATTGCGCAGAAACAGCTTGTATTTGCTGTCCTGCCTGACCGGATGCAGTTTGCCGCGCCGCATCAGGTCATCTATGTTCTGTCTGCTGCAGTCCAATAGCTGACAGGCTTCGGATGCACTGGCCAGGCGATGCTGGACAAAACCTCGGAAATCATCCAGTGTAAGTGGAATGCTCATGCTGTGCGCATAAAGCTCGTGGTGTAAAATCATGGCCCTGTCGCTCCACATGACGCCATAACCGTCAGGCTGAACCTCCACAGAAGAGAACCGGCTAGGCTGAGCGATGTATGGCCTGCATTCCGGATGAGAGGGCGTTAACGTTTGGATATCGGCAATTCTGGTATCGCCATTGCGGAAGAAGATCAGCAGACGGGCGGCATGAAGCGGTGTCACATCTTCGATCTTCGTCTCCCAACGCTTGAGCAGCCAAGCGGAGAGTACCGAAGCATTGACTTCCTCCAGATAGCAGTCATCCTGTGCGCATCGTCCTTTGGCCAGCATCAGGAGCTGAAATGCATCATATTCCTTTAATCCGTTCTCCTTCAGGATCTGAACGATATTCTGACGATCCTGCGGGATGATGCGCTGCTGTACCCACATACGGCTCCAATTGCTGCCAATCGAATAAAGGCCCTGTTTGATAAAGCTGGATAGCAGAAGCGGTGTCTCCCACATGTCAGCATCCTCAGGGAGCTCGATATAGAAGGCTCTTTGCAGTTCGTAGTAGATGAGGTACCCGAGGACCCTATTTGGGAGCGAATCATCTTGAATGGCGAAGATTCTCATAGGCCAGCCACCTCCTCCAGATCATTTCCCAGATTCTGTCCAGCCATAGAGGGTCCAGCGCTTCCGAAAGACCATCTAACAATGCTTCGCGATGCAGGGGCATGAGCGGATGCAGTTTCGGATAGCCATTAGGCGGGATCAGTTTCAGGTTATCCCAGGCAGAACGCGAACCGACAAAACATTGCACGGGCTTGTCCGCCATGACATCCTCCTGCAGCATGGCTTCAGTGTTATCACAGCGGCTCAGCAGGGAAAGCCCGTGATCGAACAGAGGTGCCAAGCGGACGGTCTTCTGCCTTGGATTCCTCAATACCTCCATATTCGCGCCGTGCCTGTCACGGTTGAGAATCAGGTAATCAACCACAAGCATTTCCCAGATCGTGCTCTCCCAGCCGGAGCGGATGCAAAAATCGAGAGGGGATTCATCCACCAGGCGCTCTGTCTGATAATATGCGTCCAGTGCTATTTTGCTCTCGCCGCGATGCTTGAAGTCTTTGGAAGCGCAAAGCCAGGTTTCGCAGACTTTCTGATCAATCAGTACTTTGGCATGGATCAGCTGGTATGACAGATGATCGACCCCGAGAATGGTAAGCAGGCGATCCACGATGATTTCATTGACGCATTCATGCCCGATGATGCCTCTCCATGCATCATAGTTGGAGAGCTTGTAGTAGATTTTTCCATCGG
>JAFUZB010000215.1 GCA_017476845.1 Clostridia bacterium | reverse complement strand
GACTTTGTGTTTAGCGCAGTACTTCGTACCGTATGGTACGAGGGCTGGACAGCCCGGATGCTTGCATGGATTCTTAGGTCTCGTTGGCATGTTGCGCCACCATGCGTATTGATGAATGCTCCTGCGATTGGTTGAGGCGATCACTTTTGTTGTACAATGGGTGTTTTGTGGCTGATCTTTCCACCAATCGCAGGGAGAGGTTTTTTGTCTCTCTATATATCAGATTTTTCAGACAGCTTTTTGGCGGTGTCTCGAAAAAAACTTTTTTATTCCCATGGCAGACCGTTTTTTCCAAAATGCCCGTAGGAAGAAACTCTGTTATAGTCTGTATCCAGAAGCCCCAGATTCTTTATGATACCGTAAGGTGTGAGATCGTAGCCTTGTTTCACTCGATTTTCAATCTCGTCAATACTGATGTGCTCTGTACCGAACGTCTCTACATGGATGCTCACAGGATCGGCCACGCCAATGGCATAGGCAATCTGCACTTCACACCGATCGGCATACCCGGCACGCACAATGTCAACCGCAATTCTACGAGCTGCATAAGCGCCGGAACGATCCACCTTAGAGGGATCCTTTCCGCTCATCGCGCCTCCGCCGATATGACCGACACCGCCGTAGGTATCGCAGGCCAGCTTTCTTCCGGTCACGCCGGAATCCGCATAAGGCCCGCCAATAACAAACCGCCCTGTCGGATTCACCAGAATCTCGAAGTCGGTATTGAGGGCGTAGTCAGACGCCGTTTCCGTCATAAGTTCTCTGACAACCTGTTTGACCTTCTCCTCCTCGGCTTCCGTCAGCTCTGCCGTCTGTGTACTGCACAGGAAGGTCCTAATTTCCCAGGCTTCGTAATCAAAGCTGACCTGTGCTTTCGCATCCGCACGGAAGATACTGTCTCCTGCCCCTTTCCGATATGCCTCCAGTTTTTCCAGAAAGCGCGTAGCCAGAACATAAGGAAGCGGTAAAAGCTCCGGTGTTTCGTTGGTCGCATACCCAAACATCATGCCCTGGTCGCCTGCGCCACCAAGGTCTACACCCTGGGCGATGTCTGGGGACTGGCGCGAGACAAGAATTTGGATATCCAGATCGTCGACATCATAACCAAGGCTGCCTTTTCCAATGCGCTCAAACACAGCGTCAACCAGATTGACATAGCAAGGCTCGTGCGTGGATGTAAGTTCCCCTGCAATCATCACATGATTGTCCTTGATGAGGACCTCAATCGCCACACGGGAGTCCGGATCATGCTGCAGGCAGTCTGTAACAACGGCATCTGCAATCTGGTCGCAGATTTTGTCTGGATGTCCATTGCTGACCTGTTCACAGGTGATAATATTGCTCATACGTTTATCCTTTCCGCTGGAGTTCTTCTACTCCGCATTCACAGTCGATTGATCATTTCTCGCAAAAAATCTTTCAGCCCAACATCTGGCCGATGCGTCCAGACGATGGACACGAAGAGGATGCCCCCAATAACTGCCAGCAGCAGAAATACAACCGCTGCCATAAGTACAAACACTCTCACGCCATCCTCCTACTCATTCCAATCGTCAATCGGGTCTTCTGTTATGTTTTTCTCACAGTATGTGAATTATTGTTAACCCTTCTGTTCGCGATATCCCACTATTAACTGACGGATGCAAGCATCCAAAAGAAGTCCACTTTTATTTCACTTCACAGCAACGTTCTCAGCTCGTCCACCATAGGCTTGCCTGGCTTTTGCAGTTGCCCGCATTGTCGATTTCACATAGTGGGCAACTGCAATCGCTGGCTTGTGATTCCACTGAAAGTGTATTCATCATCCTTGTTTGGGGAAGATGTGGAAGGTTTTTCCGGTTACCCCTATATATATTATTATTTATATTTATACTAAAACACATATATAACAGTAACCTATTATGCTTTCCCCTTCTTCCCCATTTCATCTTCATAAGCCGAAAAAGCATCATCTTTGTAGCTTTACAAAATCACCAGAAACAGAGCCACCTCTGTATGAATCACCACTACCAGGACGAAGTTCATCGCCTTACTACACGGCATACCTCG
>JAFUZB010000214.1 GCA_017476845.1 Clostridia bacterium | reverse complement strand
GGCCATGGTCACCGTGTGCAGCATGGCCGTGCGGCTCATGTTGTCGCGCTCCTCGGAAGGAAGCGAGAGCGTATGTCCCGCGCTCATGCCGCGCGGCACAATGGTCACCAGATGGACTTCATCGCAGCCAGAAAGCAGATGTCCGATCACCGCATGGCCAGATTCATGCACGGCCACCATTCTTCTGTCGTGCTCACTGACCTTGTGGCTCTTTTTCTCCGGTCCCATCTGCACGCGGGCAATCGCATCAATCAATGTCTGCTGATCGATCTTCTCTCGCCTTGCGCGCGCGGTCAGGATGGCAGCCTCATTCATGACATTTTCCAGGTCTGCGCCGGTGCCGTACGGCATGCGCTTGGCCAGGTTCATCAGGTCCACATCGTCATCCAACGGCTTTCCGCGCGCATGCACCTTGAGAATAGCCACCCGTCCGTCCAGGTCAGGATAGTTCACCGTCACCTGACGATCGAACCGTCCCGGACGCAGAAGGGCCGGGTCCAGGATATCCTTGCGGTTGGTGGCGGCCATGACAATGACGCCTTCATTGACCGCAAAACCGTCCATTTCCACAAGAAGCTGGTTGAGTGTCTGCTCCCGCTCATCATGTCCGCCGCCAAGGCCTGCGCCGCGTTTTCTGCCGACAGCATCAATCTCATCGATGAAGACAATTGCGGGGGCTGCCTGCTTGGCCTGCGCGAACAGGTCGCGCACACGGCTGGCGCCCACACCCACATACATTTCCACAAAGTCGGATCCGGAGATGGAGAAGAAAGGCACATTGGCCTCCCCGGCCACGGCCTTAGCCAGCAGTGTCTTTCCGGTTCCGGGCGGGCCTACGAGCAGGACACCCTTAGGAATACGGGCGCCGAGAGCAGTATAGGTCTTGGGACTTCTAAGAAAGTCCACCATTTCCTCCAGCTCGGCTTTTTCTTCCACGCTCCCCGCGACATCGGCAAAGGTGATCTTACTCTTTTTCCCCTGCTGAGAGACCTCGACATTATCCATCTTGCCAAAGCCCATCATCCGGTTCATGCCGCCCTTGGAACGGAACATATAATAGAAGAAGATACCGAAGATGACGACCTCCAGGAGCAGCGGCAGGTATTCGATATACCATGGCCGCTCGCTGCTCAGATAGGTCAGGGTGAAAGGAAGATCTGCAACCGATACACTGTCCAGCGCAAGATCATTTGCCCCTGCTGTCATCTGACGTACGGTAAGAAGAAAATCATCCCCAATGACTGCCTCAAAATCGTAGTTTCCCGACGGAAACAGGATAGACGGAACCGAAGAGTCTCTCCTAAGGCCATAGAGTGTATCCTCGCGTATGGCCACCTGGGCCACCTTGTCTTCTTCAATGAGCTTCAACAGTTCCGGATAGGTGATCTGCTTATTCTCATTCCCCGAGGGCTGTAGCTGAAAGCTCACCGCTACAAGCAGCAGCACAAAGAGCACAATAGCATAGACCCGAAAGGCCGCACCTGACTTCTTCATGCGTCTATCACCTCTCCTTCGATATTTACAAAACGGGAAAGCACATCGTTGACCTGCAAAAAAACATGCAGTCAGACTGAACGGCCCGTCCCGTAACGGGACCGTTAACGGACTGATTATACCACAGTGGATACGAAAATGAAGATGTTCTTTGACCCACAAATCGGGCGACATCTTGTCCATGGTTTTGACTGATAGTGCCAGTTCCACAGCCTGAAAAGACACGCAAAGTGTTTTCATTGCCCGCAAGCCTGCATTCCCATTGTCCTATCTTTCAATGCTTGCTCCCATTCCCGCATACGCATAGACGCATCACCTGGATTAGGGTGCCCAAGCATCGCTTTGTGAGACCTGCCCACTGTCTTCAGCTGTACATTTTTCCTGTTGCCCCACGGTTTCCGCGCACAAGAACTAAACTCCTTGTCGCTCCGACCATAGGAAATGCAACGGACACTGTATCAATTCGTAACGGCATCACCTTACGTGCGCAGCGCTTCTACAAGTGCAGTTGTATTCTTTCATCATAAAGATTATAGTATACCTATCTGACAGACAACATTTGTTTCATCAGGTGCCGTCTGACAGCGCATCTTGAGATCCGAAAAGGATCTGAATAACAAGGAGGAAGAAACCATGAAAAAGTTCCCTGCCATCCTGCTTGCCCTGTGTCTTCTGCTGAGCGCCTTCAGCGTGCATGCAGAGACAACCGAGGCCCCTGCCGAACCGCTTTCTGTCACG
>JAFUZB010000213.1 GCA_017476845.1 Clostridia bacterium | reverse complement strand
GGGACCGGAATACCACATGGTCTCGGGGGTAACAGCCTTGTAATCCAGGCCGATCTCAGCGATCTGAGCGGTGGGAGCGGGATACAGGCAGTTGTAGGTAGCCACAGAGGGGAAATAGGGCAGCTGGCCGATGCAGGTGTAGACGATGGTCTTCTCGTCGGGCGCAGTCACGCCAACGAGCTCGGCAAACTTGTCCTTGTAGGTCAGAGCGATGGCAGCATCAGCACCGTCAGACTCAGCCAGAGCCTTGGTGTACTCATAGTATTCGGTAGCACCAACGATCATCTGCTTGGGCATGGAGGTGTTGGAAGCGTCGTTCTTGGCATAGTTGAGCACCCATTCCAGACCGGTCAGCCAGTCTTCAGAGGTCACATCAGCCTTGATTTCGCCGTTGACATCGACCCACTTCATGTCATCATTGAGCACGAAGGTCCAGGTCTTGCCGCCGTCCTCAGAGTAATACTCCTTGGCAGCGTTGGGGACCAGATCGCCGGCAGCGTTGTTGGTCAGAAGACCGTCAACCAGGTTGCACAGGACGTTCAGGTCACGGGCGGCCTGGGAGTACTGTACGCACCAGGTCTCCACTTCATTGGCTGTGACCTCATAGGTCTTGAGATCTTTGATTTCTGCAGCGCTTGCCGCGGTGACAACCATAAGGGAAGCCACGATGGTCAGGCACAAAAGCACAGAAAGCAGCTTTTTCATGAGCAATTACCTCCAGAGTAATAGATTTTCTTCCCCGTCTGAAAGACGGACGATAGGACTATGATATCGGATACAGACAATGCTGTCAATAAATTCCGATAAACAAAGACACACAAAAAACAAAAGCTCTCCTTTCGCGCTTTGGCATCTTGCGGGCGTTTTTCCGATTGGATTCATCGCGACTTCTCTTGATGTTTGCCCGTCAAGCAGGTAAAATATAGGCGTTCTTTGATTTTTGCACTTCAAGTGATTTGTGAGGGATTAATATGAAAAAATTCCGTGCATTATGGCATTCCGACCTCATCCAGCCGTTCATTTACAAAGCCTTTACCCGCCTGATCTGGGGACTCTTCCTCGCCCTGCTCCTCTCCTATTTTGCTGATGCCGCATCCGGACGAGACCTGCGCGGATGGATGTTTCTTCTCCTGTCTGCAGTGTGCTTTGGCGGTGCCTGGCTCTCCCACCTGCAGCTGGATGGAATGGCACTTCCCAAACTGGACACCTTCCGTGATCGTCTAGATCGCACCAAGCATAAGCAGCAGGGCGATCTCATTGATTACATTGATCAGAAACCCGAGACAAGCGATGCACTGGATGACGATGAGTTACATCTGTGCCTGCTCCTGGCAGACCTGATCTGTGCCATTATCTTCCTTGTCCTCTCCCTCGTCATTTACTGATCCCCTCCCCTTCCCCAACGCAAAGGATCCTGTATCCCCATGGATACAGGATCCTTTGCGTTGCACCGGGCCATGCTTGGGTGCATTTTGCGGAATGCATCTATGATTTTATACTAGATATATCCACAGTCATATGTAAAGTTATGGCTCTGGCTTTTGCAGCCTCATTTCCCTTTTCTTCACCTTGAGCCGGAGTCGCCGCGCACTTCACTCCGCAAGGGAGGAGAGCAGCTGTTTGACGAAGAGATACACCCTGTCAAACGAGGCCAGATCCAGGAACTCCTCCGTGGAATGGCACTTGTCGCCGATGGGAGCAAACATCACGATGTCCATATCCGGGATCTTCGGAAGAAAATCGCAGGCTTCCAGTCCGCCCGGGCAGATACTTTCAATCATTTCCGCGCCGTACACCTCTTTCATGAGGGCGGCGGTTTTTTTCAGCATCACAGAATCGGGATTGTAGGTCCACGGCGCATAGCGCTCCTCGATAGTAAGATGGCATCCGGTCAGGCGTGCGATAATGCCAAGCTTCGATGCGATGGCTTGACGGTAGCTGTCGGATTTCGCCCGATCGCTCATCGTCAGTGCAAAACCTTGGCTGTCCACCTCCACCATGCCCACACAGCAGTAGCTTGTCATCTCCTGTGTGCGCTGGTCGATGGTCACCGTGTTGGCCGGCACGAGCAGGATACTGTCAAGGATCGCCCGGGTATCCTCCGCGCTCAGCATGTCCGAAGAATCCGTTTCCTCTATGGCAAGACGCGTGGACTGTCTTCCGTCTTCGATCTCCTGCGCAAACCGTTTCAGTAGCTGCTCCGCACGCGCGCGGAAGCTGTCCGGATCCTTTGTCACAATCACGCTCTCGCAGGCCACAGGATTATAGTTTTCCGCCTCTCCGCCTCGCATGGAGACCAGACGGAAAGAGATCCCCGCGGACAAAATATCGCTCAAAACACGGGCGGTGAGCTTGATGGCGTTGTACAGCTCCGGATGGACCTGTGCGCCCTCACGGATCGGCTGTATCCCGTCCACCGTAAGTCGAAGCGCTGTACCCTCTGCGGGTACGGGATGCACCTCGCGGCCCAGTGTCATCTTATCCGAGCAGAAGCAGCTCACACAGCATACGTTTTCCCGGTCCGATTCCATGACGTCCAGTCCGATCATCCTGCGTGCACGGATATCCGACATATCCAGCCCGCGTGCGCCCCAGCAGCCGTTCTCTTCCTGGCTGGTGAAAACCAGTTCCAGCGGCGGGTGCGGAAAATCATCGTCCTCCATCAGTGCAAGCAGATAGGCCACGCCGTAGCCGTCATCCGCCCCGAGCGTCGTCCCCCGCGCGCGGATATGTCCGTTTTCCACGTACAGCTCCAACGAGTCCGTATCAAAGTTGTGC
>JAFUZB010000212.1 GCA_017476845.1 Clostridia bacterium | reverse complement strand
CGTGCCGCAATCTTCTGACAGGCATGTTCTCAACGATGACATCATTTCCGCCGGCCTCAATCACTACATGTTCCTCGTGCAGCGCACGATAAAACAGTTCCGGGAAACGATGCAAAGCAGCCGTTCCGAAAGCCAGATCCACAAACCCGTATTGGCGGACGATTTTCTCTGCCATCCCAGGCTCTTGAATCATACAGCCGCATACACCGATCATGAGCTTTGGATTGCGTTTGCGCACTTCCTTCAGCCATGTCACATTGCCAAGCGCACGCCGTTCAGCATTTTCCCGAACACAGCAGGTATTGAAAATTACAAAATCTGCTTCATCGCGAACGGGGGCCTCCGTCAGCCCCATGTCCTGCAGCATACCTGCTATTTTTTCACTGTCATGTGCATTCATCTGACAGCCGTACGTTACCACGTGGTAAGTCTGCGGCCGCTGCGGCATCAGGCGGATTTCCTCGGTGTACTGCTGCTGGATTGCCAGGGCAGAATAATCTAGTTCTTCATGTCGGTTCATTTCCAGAATTGTCTCCTCCACGGAATTCCTCTCGGTTAGGAAGAAATCCTGCACCTCGACAGGTCGGGCAGGGATGAGCAAAAGTCCTGCGCAGTGACGGACGGGTCCTGCGCCTTGTCATTTCTATCAACCCAAGACTGGTAAATCCATGGATCACAGTTTTTACTCTGTCATCCCGAAGATCCATCTCCAGGCATTCAAGAATGCGCTCCCTGTCGTCATCGGATGCCATATCAATCATATCAATGAGAATGATTCCGCCCAGATTCCGCAGACGAATCTGTCTAGCAATTTCATGACAAGCTTCCATATTGGTGCGCATCAGAATCTGGCGGTCCATCTCGGTCCCTGTACTCTTGGAGGTATTCACATCAATGACTGTCAAAGCTTCACATTCATCAATCACAAGGTTCGCACCGCTTTTCAGCCAAACAATGCGGTCCATTCCCCTGTCTCTTTCCTTATCCAAACCACGGGTTTCGATAGGATTTTCCTCAACCAGATAGGTTTCCATTTTCCTTCTGACCCGATCATAAAATGCCTCACTGTCGGTCGTGACAGTATCAATACCCCGTGGAAGATAATCCGTGAGAAGCATTTCAGCACTTCCGGACTTCTGATAGATCACCGATGGTGCATGCTCTGTGGCAGCCACTTTGATGATCTCATCCCAGGCAGTCATCAGCTTTCGCACTTCATTGCGAATCACACGATCCTCAGCGGTTTCCGCGCTGGTACGCATCACGATACCGAATGCGCCAGCGGTGATTTTCTCCCCCAGCGCATGCAGCTCTTCCCGCCGCGGAGCGTAGGTGATCCGGGAGGAAACGCCAACAAAAAGGCTCATTGGCATAACAATAACATGAGAGCTCGCAAGCGAAATATCACGGCTGAGAAAAGCCCCCTTATCTCCTGAGGGCTCACGTTTCACCTGCACAAGCACACGATCCCCTGTCTGAAGAGTGGGCCATGTACCTGTCGCAGATGCTTTCCGCTCCTCCAGGGGCAGAAAACCGTTTTTTTCGGCACCAATATCGACGAACGCTGCCTGCAATGCCGGCACAATGCGTTCCACAATACCTAAAATGATGGCGTCCTCCATCACCAGATGATCATCTCTGACAAATTCGACTAGATGTCCGTCTTCGACAATCGCTGTCTCACTGACAGCGCCAATGTGTGCTACGAGTTCGCGCATAATGCACTATCCAACCTTTCCAGCGCTCCGGAAGGAGTTCGTGTCATGAGATAAAGACGTGTCAGCTTGACTCTTGGTATCTCAGGCAAATCAAATGTCTTTGCATATCCCTGAAGCAACATGCTCGGTTTGCAGGTGATCCCTTCCTCCTGAGAGAGCATAACAGTGCAGCTTTCCTCCTCTGCGTGAAAATCATAGATGGCATTTTTGATATTCACTTCTTTTTCTCCTGACTTGGTTTTTCGAACAGCCATAATCGTATCTGACGAGAGAAGTACTGTCATCTGCTTTACGATATCCACAGCATTCTCCTCGAGAAAACTGATCCTCCATACCGCCGCTGCAACCATAGCCATGAGGGAAGGACTTTTTTCGTCTAATTTTCCTGCCTTGCGGACCGATATGTCTTCAGGAAGGGCCGGTGCAAGCTTCTGACAGACTTCTTCAGGAGAGAAGTCCTCCGTCAGCTCTATCTCCATAAGCTCGTTCTCTCCGGAAGCACCCACGGAGAGTGCGGAAGCGAAACCAATGAGCATATGCGGATTAAATCCTTTGGAATACGCAATCGGAAGACCGCTTCGCCGAAGCGCCCGCTGCATCGTCCGGAGAATATCCAGATGGCCAATATGTCTGAGCCGTTCACGTTTCTCAAACACGACGAACATGCGCATACTGGCATACCCCCTCATATCGATTCAGTCCGCATCCGTTACATCCCAGCCTGCAGTCCGGAGTGACGATCGCCGCAGCGCCCTTTTCCTTTTCCCGCCAAAGGAAGGCTTTGGTAATACCGCTGTCTATGTGATCCCATGGAAGAAGTTCATCCTTCTGCCGTTCACGGAACGCATAAAACTCGGGCGCAAGACCATTATCTTGAAAGGCCTGCATCCATTTATCAAAATCGAAGAATTCACTCCAGCTGTCGAGGTAACATCCGCTGTGATATGCAGACTCTAGAACTGCGCACAAACGCCTGTCCCCCCGCGCGAAACAGGCCTCAAGATAACTTGTGCGACTTTCATGATAGTTGAAATTGACGCCCTTGACCGTGCGCAGTTGTTCCTTCAGATAGCGCTGCTTTTCCTGCAGCATCTCCTGCGTGTCCTGCGGTGCCCATTGGAATGGCGTAAAAGGCTTGGGAACAAAGGAGGAAGCCGACACTGTGACGCGGAATCCTTTTGCCCTCTTATCTTTGGGTACAGAAAAGTAACAGCGGGAAACCTTTATTGCAAGGTCGACAATACCGTCGAGATCCTCATAGGTCTCGGTGGGCAAGCCGATCATGAAATAAAGCTTGACCGAACTCCAGCCTCCCTGAAACGCATCGGTCACCTTCTCAATCAGATCCTCTTCGGTAACACCTTTATTGATGACATCACGCAGCCGCTGCGTTCCTGCCTCAGGAGCAAATGTCAGGGAGGTCTTCCTCTCCTTCTGCGTCTCCTCCAAAGACTCCTTGAGAATAGAATCAAGTCTGAGCGAAGGCAGAGATACAGATACGTGTTCCTTGGAAAAACGCCGAATCAGATCTCGAATGAGCTCAGCCAGGCAGGTGTAATCTCCACTGGAAAGTGAAGACAGGGAGATTTCTTCATAGCCGGTTGTCTTTTCGAGGGAATCTGCAAGCTCCAAAAGACGCTCTATGCTTCTTTCACGTACGGGCCGATAAAGCATTCCCGCCTGACAAAACCGGCAGCCCCGTGTGCACCCGCGCATGATCTCAAGCATGATTCGATCATGCACAATTTCCGTATACGGTACGGGAATTTCACTGGGATAATAGGCACTGTTAAGATCTGTAACGATGCATTTGCGTACTTTTTCCGGCACACCATCTTCTGGCACAATGGCAGAAACCGTTCCGTCCTCATGATATGTGACAGTGTACAGTGATGGAACATAGACGCCCGGAATCTGAGCCAGCGCGCGAAGACACGCCTTACGTTCCTCGCCGCTTTCCTTCCAGCGCGCAATGGTTTGACATACGGTAAGTGTGACCTCTTCCCCGTCCCCAATCATAAATGCATCAATAAAATCTGCGAGAGGCTCTGGGTTAAATGCACAGGGGCCACCTGCGACAACAATGGGTTCATCGCGTCGTCTTTCGCAGCTTCGGATGGTCACACCGCCCAATTCCATCATCGCGAGTATATTGGTATAACTCATCTCATATTGAAGCGTGAAACCGATCATATCAAAATCACACAGCGGGGTGCGACTTTCCATGGAGAAAAGCGGAATATGCTCCTGCTCCATCAGTTCCTTCATATCCTGCCATGGCATGAAAAAACGCTCGCAGAGCATATCAGGCTCCCGATTTACAAGGCCATATAGGATCTTCATGCCCAGATGAGACATGCCAACCTCGTACGTATCAGGAAAGCAGAATCCATAGTGTAACCGTGCAGCATCCCATGGCTTAACACATGTATTCATTTCTCCGCCCGTATACCTTGGGGCCTTCTGGACCTTTTCCAGTAAAGCTTCAACCTTGTTCCAATCAAGGCCCATGCCATAACCTCCCTGTACTGTGCAAGTACTACATGCCTGCAGTCAAATATTCTAGCACCCGCGTGAGTGATGGTCAACCAACAATCCGTTTCCAGATAAGGCATGTGCGGGGTTTTCGGTGAGCAATCTTCATCAACAGATTACCCGTTCCGGCACGACTCAAGCACGACTCAAAGATGCCCTTCTGTTTGCAATTCGCATTCCCTCAGGTATAATGCTTGAGCAGAAAAAGTTGCGCTGTAGGGAAAGAAACTTCCTCTTCTTTTCGTTACTTTCATATGCTTATAGCAGCGATTCCTGATTTTCCGGAGGTGTATTCATGGATAATCTTCGCGCCGCATTCCTCTCCCTTCTGCCTCATCTCGCTGATTATGCCATCTACTTTGCCATCGCGGTGGTGACGCTCATCGGTGTCCTAAAATGTCTTCTGCCGCTTTGGACAACGCGCCGTGCACTTCGGCGCGCAATACGAAAGCTGCAGGATGAAGCAGGAACGGTAACCGACCATCCGGTATGGCAGGAAAACCTGTTTCTGGGACGTAGACTGCGCGGCTGTTGGCTTCGCTTTTTGCAGAACGCTATTCAACTCGACAGGCGCGGCCTTCCCTGTAATGTCGAAGATTATGTCAATGATGACACCGTAACCCACGGTCCCGGAAACGCTACTTTGGCAGAATTGATCCCCAGTTTGCTGACCAGTCTGGGTATTCTTGGCACCTTCATGGGAATGACACAGGGCCTTTCCGGACTGGATGTCACAACGACAGACAACATGATGACCGGCATACAGAACCTCCTTGGCGGCATGCAGTTCGCTTTCGGAACCTCTGTGGCAGGTGTAGCCTGTTCTCTTATCTTCAATATGCTCAATCGCATAGCCCAAGGTTCAAGCTACCGTGCCATAGATGATTTTACCGAAGCATTTACCCAGCTTGCCATGCAGCGGCCGCTGGATAATGACGTTCAACTGATCTGTCAGAATCAGGATAGAAACCATATGCTCGGAACTGTTTCCGATGCCATGACGGCCAGTTTACCTCAGTCCATGGAAAAGGCTGTTCGCAGCGGAATGCAGCCTGTCTCTCAGGCCATGACAGATTTCCTCCATGGCGCTACCAGCGCACAGATTGAAGGTGTGTCCCGGATCACTGCGCGCTTTATCGAATCCATGAATCATTCCCTGTCCGATCAGTTTGTCGCCCTTGGCCAGACCATGACCCAGATCAATGTCAACCAGAGTGCACTTCTGGAGCACATCACCGCCTCGCTGCATACAACCGATGCAATGATGACTGATGTGCAGAAACTGCATACTGTCTCCGAAGATGTGATGAACCACTTTGAACATTACGTGTCCGAACTGAGTGATGCCAGAAAGCGTGATGAAGGCTTTGAGCAGAGCAGTGCTGCACTCTTAAATGAAATGCATAGTGCGGCAGATCAGCAGGCGCAGGTACTCAAAAAGCTCTCCGATGCCCAGAAGAATATTGCCAGTTCCATGCAGGATTTTCTCACCTTGTCCAAAGAGCATACCAAAGAAGTTGCCGCCGAAGAAGCCAAGACTGCGAATGCAATCAAGTTAAGCAGTCAGTCTATACAGGAAGCAGCAGGAAGGCTTTCCGACAGTTACAGTACCTATGTTGAACAGGTTGTAGAGGGCGTCTCCAGGTCAATGGGACTGTTTGAAAAGAGTATGACAGACACCATATCCGCGCTCAATCACTCTGGCACCTCCTCCGAGCTTGCCACCGATATCTCCCAGCTTCAGCGTACGCTTGCATCCATGGAAGGTATTCTGCGTGATGCACTCGCCTCGAAATCGAATCAGGATACGTAAGAATCCGGAAAGGAGCTACTGTCATGGCACGACAGCATGTGCATAACCGCAGGGCAGGCAGAGGCAATGGCGGTTCCAGCTGGATCAGCTACTCTGATATCATGGCAGCCTTGGTCCTGGTATTCGTTCTGTTTCTGGTCTATAACCTTTATCATTACAATCAGTTGCTCACCATTAAGTCCAAAGAACTGGAAGTCCAGCAGTCTATTGTCATGTCGCAAAAGAGCCAGCTGGAGGAACAGGCCGGTATACTGATTATCCAGCAGGCCAATCTGGATGCTGCAAGCGTTGCGCTTTCCCAGGCGCAAAGTGATCTGAAGGAACGCGAGGACGAGTTGGCACAGCAGACCATTATCCTGATCGGCAAAATGGACGAGTTGGACGAGGCCAAAGCCACATTGGCTGCACGTGAAACAGAGTTGAATACGCTGCAGCTGCAGCTTTCTGCACAGCAGGAACTCTTCGAAGCGCAGACCCGTCAGCTGGAAGAGATGGTTGGGGTACGTTCCTCTATCATAAGAGAGCTTTCTCAGGTTTTATCTCAAAGCAATATAGCTGCTCAGGTTGATCCCAATACCGGAGATATTACCCTGGACAGCAAAGTCTTTTTTCAGACCAATTCCTCGGAGATACGTGAGGATGGAAAAGCACTGCTCGACCGCTTTGTTCCTGTATACCTCAGCGTGCTTTTGCAGGATCGCTATCTTGATTATGTCGGTGAGATTATCATTGAGGGACATACGGACTCAAGCGGCACCTATCTGAAAAACCTCCAGCTCAGTCAAGCACGTGCCTTGAGTGTAGCGGAGTACTGTCTTACCATGCCCCTACTCTCGTCTGCTCAGCGTGAGCTTCTGCAGAAGATTCTCACTGCCAAAGGACGCTCCAATAATGATCTGGTCTACAATGCAGATGGCACAGAAAACATGGAAGCTTCCCGCCGCGTGGAGTTTAAGTTTAACCTCAAAGATACAGAGATGATCTACGAGATGAACCGGATTCTCAATATGACAGAGCATTCATCCGACGTTCAACCGTGATCAGAGAGGCAGAATTGTGAAACCTATTGCTATTATCCTCGCTCTCGCCGTCATGATATTGGGCACACTGGGCCTCTATCTCTATCTGACGTGCCAGGTATCCATTGTCTCGATCTCTCCTGCTTCTGTGGAAGCCTCTACACAAAAGGATCTCTTTCAGACCTTGCTTGCACAAGCAGACGCTGAAGCCCTGACAGGCAGTGTTTATTTGCCCGATCTTTCATTGTTTTCCTCAGATGATGACGTACCGTATATGTTTGTCACGTACCATATCGATGTAAGGAATACAGGCTTTCTTCCTGCAACTTCCCTTGAAGTGGAGATTGCTCCGCGTCAAGGGGATGTTGTTCAGCTTCTTGACACCACCGAGCGAATGCTCCCTGCACAATCCGAAGGGATTCTGGATGCTGTCCTATTAACCCAATCCGGCGTCTCCACCGCCAGAGAAGTGCGGTTAACCTATTATCTATGGGGACTGCCTTTCACGCTCAAAGTCATTTCACCATGAGAACAAGCAATCGGCCCGGCATAACAAATGCCGGGCCGATTGCTTATTCCAGAAAAAGCGATGACATATATCCTGTCAGATTGCCATAGCGGATAATTGTCCATCCGTTAACATCCGGAATCACAATCTCCACCATTTCCCCGTCCGAGACCTCACAGAGAATCCTGCTTCCCACAACACTGGGGGCACTTCTCAGATTTACATAGGAGCCTGCAGGGTGGACAACCCGTTTCGTGGGAATCTCCTGTCCGTTCACAATGCGCAGAAAATCTGTCATGCAAAAGCCGACATTTCCCTCTCCGTCTGTCACACGGCACCACTCGGTGCCCTGAGCAAGGAGGATAAAACGTGTGCCGTTCACATACTGCCGAAGGGACTCGCTGGCTTTGGTAGGCATCGCACGCATGTTCAGAACCTGCGTGTCATCCGGGTTGCTGACAATGGCAATCGCTCCCGTGATATTCTCATCCTGAAAAAAAGGGTTCAAAATGCCATCGTAGAGAAATGCAGAACGGATAAACCCTACCTGGTCGCCATCGGCAACCATCCACCATTCATTTCCGGTCTGCAGTACCATGAGATACGCCTCTGCATCACACATTTTCAGTGCCGGATACTCATATCCTGGACCACTGCGCAGATTCACGCCTGTCTGACTCTGTGTATGAACCGTTACGACGTGTGTAGAGCATGGCCACAAGTGCAGTGTGAGAAACTCTGCTTTGAAATAACCTCTGTTTCCACCAACATTAACCTGATACCATTCTTCATCCTGCTTTCCGTCTACAATGCAGGGTACACCGTTATAATAGGTGTTCAGGACCTCGGCATTCAGAGAAGGTTCAGCACGCAGATTAAGGTACTCCTTCTCATCCGGATTGGTTACGCCTCCCACTGTGTGCAATGAAATATCAGGCTCGTGAAGCTCGGTTGTGCGGATATAACCGATTCCATTCGCTTGCGTATGTACGAGGCAGGTTTCATCGAAAGATTCCAGGATTTCAACCCAGTCTCCGGGAGACAAATGCGAAATCTCCTGATCTGCGGCGTCTTGCATAAGTATGGCTCCATTCTCTCTGACAACTGCATACTCTGCTTTCTCCTCTGCATGGGACACACAGAGGTATAACAGGCTCATCACAATGAGAAGAAAAGTCACATGCCGCATCTTACCCGCCTCCCTTCTATTGATGGACAACGAAAAAGCATCGGGATTTCTTCCCGATGCTTTCAAATTTTCCACATTTTCCCCTTGGAACCTATGCCATACAGCTCAGGTATGCCTTAACGATCCTGATGCATTCCTTCCACTCCATTTTTGAGGAGTCGATACAGAGGTTGTAATCATCCGCGCATTTCCAGTCTCGCCCGGTATACTGCCGCACATAGTCTGAACGCTGTTTGTCAGTATCGCGTATCTTCTTTTCCGCATCTTCCCTGGACATACCATACAGGTTCATCACTGTTCTTATACACACTTTTTCAGGTGCGTGCACATAGACATTCACAACATTGGTATGGTCAGCAAGAATATAGTTCGCGCACCGGCCAACGATCACACAGTTTTCCGTCTCTGCCAGATGTCGTATAATCTTCGCCTGGTATCGAAAAAGGTTTTCACCGGACAGAAAATCTTCGGACCTTGGAGAGATAACCTGTCCATCCAGAAAATCCTTCTGAAAACGGAACAGAGACAAAAGAGAACGTTTGGCCGTTTCATCGGCTCTGGCAAAGAGTTCCTCACTAATGCCACTCTCATCTGATGCCAGTCTGAGCAATTCGCGGTCATAGTAATTCCATCCCAGATCTTCCGCGAGCATTTTGCCAATGGTTCTGCCGCCTGATCCATAACCACGCATAATCGTAATCACTTTATTGTCAGCCATGGTAACCCTCCTTTTGTTTTTTCTCTGTTTTTATTATATCCCCGGTTTTCGAAATTGCAATCCTCACGCAACAAGAAGAAGAAAAATGGAATATCGGGAATAAAACTCGCGTACAATCCGTTGATTGCGTGATAGGAGTAAGGATAATCCACCTTACAAAATGGGAGGTTAGTATGAAAAGATTTGTCGTTATCCTATTGTGCCTCGTTGCAATGACTGTTTTTCCGTGTCTTGTCGCATCTGCTGAACCTGTAATCACCGGTGCGAACGTGACCGCGTTTATAGGAGATAATGATTATCTTTACCTCATGGACGCACAGGGGAAACTTCATCGACTTCAGACACCGATTGCGGATCTTGTCTCGTTAGATGAGGAGAATCTCTACTGCCTGACACGCGAAAACCGACTCTATTCTGTCAGGCTCGACGGAACAAGTTCTTCCATGCTTTCTGCGAATGCAACAGCAGCAGATCTGAACAATGTACGTAAGACCCCACTTTTTACCCTTTCAGAGGGTATACTATCCTACAGCAGCCCAGATGCTACACAGGATGCTGTGCACACGGCCATTGCAAGCAATGTTATACTCGCTTGCACAGACACCGAAACAATCTACTATATCACCAAGGACCCCCTGAGCGGACAATACATGTTGCACACCGCGCCTGTTTCGCTCTCCCTCTCAGAACTCTCTGTGCTGGAAGGCTTCACGGTCGAAAACCCATTAACTATGCATGTAACCACGGAGGCGTTAACCATCGCCTGTGAAAATCAGACAGTGATCGTTTTCTCCCTCGCCAGTGGCGCTAAAGAATCCTTCAGCTTTCCCGGAACCGCATTTTCAGATGCAGTCTGCATTGCCGGTAAAGTTATGATCTATCAGCATGATGAATCCGGCGCCTATCATATGATAGAAGCAAGAGACACTTCGCTCTCTTTTGCAACCGAAGTCCCT
Organism: Clostridia bacterium; assembly: GCA_017476845.1. Lineage (GTDB taxonomy): Bacteria > Bacillota > Clostridia > Christensenellales > Aristaeellaceae > UBA2943. The sequence continues at coordinate 12,247 of JAFUZB010000212.1, read as the reverse complement.
ACAACAAAAGCTCCGCAGACGCTCACCCTCTCTACCCGTACACCAGCACCCTCAACCGCAACTCCGCGTCCGACCGCTACACCCAGGCGCACTGCAACCACCAATACCTCTGATGACGATACCATTTATTACGGTGCGCGCGGACAGCGTGTGCGCAAAATGCAGCAGCGACTTGTTGATCTTGGTTACCCGGCAGGCAGTGTAGATGGCTCATTTGGTGAACAGACACTGATTGCACTGAACCTCTTCCAGGATGCCATCGGCTATACAAACCGTAAGTATTGTTCGGAACGTTGCTATAGCCGTTTGATGGCAAAGAGTGCACCACAGTTCGACCTGTTTCGTGCGCTCAATAAGGAGGACAAGGGACTTTCCGTTGAATACATGCAGAGCATGTTGATCCTTCTCGGATATGGCCCCGATAAGGCAGATGGCATATATGGTCCCAAGACCGCAGAAGCCGTGGCGAAATTTCAGTTGGATCACGCTCTCCCCGTCGACGGAGATCACGCAACTACCGATACGATGTTTTCACTCTATACGCTGATGAACCCGTTGGATCGTCCGACGCCAACACCTGTACCTACTGCAACGCCTGTGCCTACAGAAGTCCCTACCGAAGTACCGACAGAAGTTCCAACAGAAATCCCCACAGTGATACCCACAGAGGCTCCTACGGCGATTCCGACTGATACTCCCACACTATCTCCTACTGCTGTGCCCACATCCATTGCAACGGAAGTTCCGGCAGTGGAAACGCCTACTCAGGCACCAACGGCAAATCCAGACACAAATCCCACAGAGGTTCCGGATTCTGCCCCAACAGATGCGTCCGTTCCCACCGAAGTTCCCGAATCCACTCCTTCTCCCACTGAAACAGGATCACCTTCTCCAGAAGAAAGAGAAGACACACAGCCGACGGAAGAAACTACCACGCAGCTTCCCCCTGCAGAATCTGATCCACCCGAAAACCAGCAGTCTGATCTGTCAGAGCCTTCAAAAGAGAGCACAAATGGAACCCCTGCAGTTACAGATGGTTCCGCAAATCAGGATGCGTCTCCAGAACAGAACCTGCCCACCGAAAACATTCCAACTTCCGGTGATACCGCTGATGCTTCTGCACAGTAAATGTGAGAACCACAATGTGAGCGTTTGCTTCTACCGTGATATTGTAATACGATATCTGTGATATTTCGGGCCAATTGTCAATATACAGAACAAGGAGATTCGGAGGCATGCCGAATCTCCTTGTTCGTCATATCGACTTTTACTTTTCTATCATCTTCAGGACACGCTATCATGCGAAGATGACGGTCAAGATCTTCACACATGTGAATCATAGCGCCTTCACGAACGGTTATGTTAACCATTGCCGCGGCAGCATTGCAATCGTATGTGTAGGCTGTCTTTTTGGTTCCACTCCTGCTGATGGATAGATGATCTTTGTCCCATGATGACCATCCTCACGGTCAGCGCAATGCATCGTCCGTGAGGCGCTTTTTCTCAGTCAGGCACCCTATTCTTCACAAATATGCTCTGTTGCCTGACTGAGCAGTGTACGTACATGGTCGTCCGAGAGCGTGTAGTACACTGTCTTTCCTTCTCTTCTGCTGCGTATCAGCCTTGCAGTTTTAAGCACACGCAATTGATGGCTTACGGCACTTTGGGTCATGCCCAGGAGACTGGCAATATCACAGACACAGACCTCCTGCTCAAAGAGGACATACAGAATACGAATTCTGGTACCATCACCGAAAACACGAAACAAATCCGATAATCGATTCAGTGTCAATTCATCTGGCAACATATTCTGCACCTGTGCCACTTTGTCAGCATGAACATGCATGAATCCACAAGTCTCTACATCTTGACCTTCTTCAGCAGCACGCCGTGTTTGCTCTGTCCACGATGAAACGTCTTTCATAATTCTTTCACCTTCATGCCTGACAGGAAGCCTTGAGTGCCATTGCAAACGATTCTGCATGAAATCTTTCCTTAAGTCCAAGCCACTCGCAGCACGTCGCGGCGATGTCTGCATAGGTTTGCCTTACACCAAGATCAACCGGCCCATTCATGCCTTTGTGCCAGCAAAGAAGAGGAATGTATTCACGTGTATGATCCGTGCCGGTAAAAGTCGGATCACATCCGTGGTCCGCAGTGAAGATCAGAAGATCATTGTCCGACATTTTTTCCTTGATCATCGGAATCGCAGCGTCAATCTCCTCAAGCGCCTTTCCAAACCCGACCGGATCTCGACGGTGTCCCCAAAGCATGTCCGTATCGACAAGATTGGTGAAGCATATGCCGTCAAACTCCTCATCCATGTAATCCATCCAGGCTTTCAGACAGGCAGTGTTGCCGGCTGCGTGATTGCTTCCTGTCAAACCCTGATGATCGAAGATATCTTCAATCTTTCCCACACCCAAGCTCTGCATGCCGCTGTCCTTTATCACATCAAGCAGCGTCCTGCCTGTAGGGGGAAGCGAAAAATCTCGTCTGCCTGCTGTCCGCACAAAATGCCCTTCACTTCCGGTATACGGGCGGGCAATCACACGTCCCACACCCAAGTCTCCCTGAAGCATGTCTCTGGCAATCTGACAGAATCGGTACAGCTCTTCGCGCGCAAAGACATCCTCATGGCATGCGATCTGGAATACAGAATCTGCAGAGGTATAGACAATTGGCGTCGCGTTTTTCCGCGAGATTTCACCGAGCTCATCGAGAATCACCGTTCCCGATGCTGCTTTGTTGCCTATCACATGATGCCCGATCGCTTCCTCGAAATGATGGATGAATTCCGCTGGAAAACCATCAGGGAAGGTGGGAAATGCTGTTTCCAGACGCAGTCCCGCAATTTCCCAGTGTCCGGTGGTGGTATCCTTTCCTTTGCTCACCTCGGTGCATTTCCCATAACCGCCGATCGCATTTTCTGCAGGTGAAGCATGAATCGAGGGAATATGACCAAGACCCAACTCTAGGAAATGCGGCAAAGCGGGATGCGCCACATCCATCACATGCCCCCACGTATTCGAACCCACATCGCCGTAAGAAGCAGCATCAGGGAGCTCACCGCAACCGACTGCATCCAAAACCGTCAAGAAGATACGCTTCATACTATTCTCCCCCTTCATTCTTGTCGGAACTATTGTACTTTATTCTCTTCTTTTTGGAAAGCTCAGTGAAACGCTTGGTGAAGTCTGCATTTCAGCCTATAATGGGCTCAGGAGGTGGACGCAACATGCAGGAATCAACCGTTTCTTCGGCTCATTCTGGAATGAAGCTCGGCACCTATCTGCACCATGTGCTTGATATAAGCAGCACGCAGATCAAATCAGCTAAATGGGAAAACCGAATTCTGGTTAATGGTACACCAAAGTTTGTCTCCTTCACATTGTGCGAAGGAGATCGTGTGACCTTCCTGGATTCTGAGATTGTACCCGTCTATTCCGTTACGCCTTCCGATATACCGATCAATGTTGTCTATATCGATGATTATCTGATGATCATCGATAAGCCTGCACGTATAGCTACCTCATCCAGTATTCGATATCCCCATGACGCGCTTGAAAATGCTGTTTTCTCCTATCTTGGTTGTCCTGATGGATTTATCTTTCGCCCCATCAACCGTCTGGACAAAGGTACAAGCGGTCTCATGTGCGTAGCTCGGGATCCCTACACACAGTGCACACTTCAGAGCCTTCTCCATACGGCTGCTTTTGCCCGCTCCTATCTCGCTGTTACAGATGGCATTCCGGAACAACCCAAAGGAACAATCGATCTTCCCATTGGTAAAAAGGAAGGCCCTACCATCCAACGCGAAATACGACAGGATGGCAAGCCCTCCATAACTCACTACGAGGTTCTCTGTGAAAACAACAGTCGTTCACTGATCAGACTGAAACTAGAAACCGGACGAACCCATCAGATTCGTGTTCATCTATCGAGCATCGGCTGCCCTGTATTTGGTGATTTTCTCTATGGAAAGGAATCCGATATGTTACCCGGCCGGTTTGCCCTTCACTCCGAAAGTCTCACCCTGATTCATCCGAAAACCCACGAGAGCATGACTTTTTCTTCCGATCTCCCTTCAGAGCTCAGACACCTGCTTGACTGAGTGCAATCTCCAGCCATTCTAACCCCTGCTTTCGAAGTTCGGATATGCGCAGCGCAGTCCAGTTGTCCGGCCTGCACGCATCCATACTTACATAGCCAAGCATCCGCTGAATCTGATCAATACGGCTATTCTTGCTTTCCGGGTCCCCGTCCTCATATCGCCTAAGCACGGTATGCTGACGCGAAAAGATGGATGCAAACATAGCCCCATGGAAGGAGTCTGTCATCACATAGGATGCAGTGTGAAACAGCCCGATAAATCGTTCCGGTGTCACGCCCTCCGCATTCTCCCAACCTTGCCGTCGCGCCTCGTCAGTCATAGGGATGATAAGCGGCTCTAATTCCAGTACTTCTGCAGTACGTTTTACTCTTTCCCAGTATGCCGGATTCGTGTCAATCATATAGCAGACCAGTCTACCCACACCTGACACCGCTGTGTCCTCCATCTCACTCCACTCCTCCGGAGTCAAAAGGAGCACAGGGTCTGGCATGACCTCAGGTCTGATACCTGAGATTTCCTCAATGAGATGGGCGCCTTCCTCCTCCCGTACAGAGAGAGACTGAAACCCCTGCAATGAGGACTGCATGATCTTTCTCTTTCTTTTTCGAGGTAGCTGCTGTACGCCAAGCGAACATGCATAGGCTATTTTGGGCTTTTCGTTTGCAAAGGTAAGAAAGTATATAGGATTTAGCCAAACAGGAGACCAGATCTGGTCGCTTCCCGCAATCAACACATCCATACCGGATGCAGCATCTGCAAGTTCCTGAGCATTGCGGCAGCGCGCAGATAGCTTTAAGCGAGAAGATCGGAAGGCATCCATCATTTCATGTCTGGCATACGCGCCACTTTCGCTCCGCTTATGTAGCCCCTCCAAAATCAGCGATGGCGAATTACCGCATCGAAACATGTTCCTGAGTTTTTCCCAAGTATCCGGTGCATAATCTAGATGCTCGGAGTTAACCTGTAAGGCTAACAACACCTGTTCAAGCGCATATGCCTGGAGAATGGATCCGTAGTTATCGTTATGAAGAAAAGTGATGATACCGGCTTTAGCCATGTCTCTGCCGCCTTTCCTCGCAGGTAGTTACTGGATAGCAATATTAATCCCGTTCACTTCTACCTGCCCATCAGCAAGAATCATGATGTATTTCTGTCCCTCAATCACACGTGTGGTAATCAGATCTGAGTGTTCAGGATCCACGTGTATGCGAACAGAGGGCGTAACCACCTTAAACTCTTTGTGGGATACAACATTCACCGCCGGAATTTCCGCCTTTTCGCCAAAGGTTTGTGTGTAGCTTTCACTGAACGCTTCCACCTTTTCCGGAGACACGCCGGCGCTCTGCAGCACACGGCATACATCCTTTCCAGAAAGCTGGAGAGGCTCCGATGCCTTATCTTCCTTCTGTTCGATGATCATCTCAGATACTTTTTCATTGACTGCCTGCACCACATCCATGCTGCACTCTTCCTGCAGTGTCGTCTGAATAAGATTACATACCGTCTCCTTCTGCTCGGTCGCATTCATCATGACACCTGCGTGAAAGACCTCTTCAAGAAATGCTTCATGTACATTGTTTGTATCCCGGGTATAGAGCATGGCCTCCGAAATATTGGCTCCACCTTGAGCAAAAGACGGAAACATGAATCCCACTTCCGGCATACCTGCATCCCAGGTAGCGGGCAAAACATGAAACATGCCTTCCCCTTCGGCGTAGCTGAGTGTATCTTTCCCTCTTTGTACAGGACTTACACTGCAAAGCATATAATTGAACACCGTTTCGGACATTTCAATATCTTCCTCGCCGTCAGGATGGGTATAGCCCACATCAAAGGAATCATACAGCAGCAGGCACAGATAGTTTGCCGCATTCCTTTGTTCGTTAACCGACTGTGCAGGAACGATTTTTTCTTTTCTCACCCAATTCGCAATGCTTTCCCATAGCTCCGCACTGGCACGATCATCATCCAGTTCTGATCTGCACAGCTGCATGAGAGAAGCATACGCCGTATCCTGCTGTATTTGTTCGTCTGAAAAGTTTACGGGGAGCAGTTGTTGTCCGAAGGTTCCGGATAAACACTTTCTGAACATAGCAAAATACTTTTCCAGCTCTTCTGTAGATACTTCAATGATGTTCTTCTTGAAATCCGTGAGAATATTTCCCTGCGAATCCAGATAGCATCCTCGAAGCATACTGGGCGCCCGCTTCTGCGCACGAAGACGCCTCTTGATCGTTCCAATGTCTTTCTGTGTCATATATTCATCATCCTTCATGAATTCGATCTGCTTTAGTCCCGTCTGGCGGGATGAAAAGAATTATACCGTAACCTTCACCAAACGCCAAATGGCGCCAAATGGCGCCATACGCCGTTGCCTTGCTGCCAACTAACTGAAGTGTTAGAATAGCCGAGGTCTTTTCAGCAAACCAAAACACTATGAAGAAAGGCAATTTCGCATGGGACAGAAGGTTGTTGTCGCCGAAAAACCAAGTGTAGGCCGCGACATTGCGCGCGTCCTCGGATGCAACCAGAAAGGCCAGGGTTGTCTGATCGGAAACGGATATACCGTAACGTGGGCGGTAGGCCATCTCGTTACCCTGATGGAGCCCAATGAATTGGATGAAAAGTATAAGCATTGGTCTTTTGATACGCTCCCTATTCTACCCGAAAATATCCCACTAAAAGTCATCTATTCCTCCAGGGACCAGTATAAGATCGTCAAGGGACTGATCAATGATCCCAACACGGACTCACTGATTTGCGCTACAGATGCCGGAAGAGAAGGAGAACTCATCTTCCGATATATCTATGAAAAAGCGAAGTGTACAAAGCCTTTTGAACGTTTGTGGATCAATTCCATGACCGATGAAGCGATCCGGGACGGGTTCAATGCCATCCGCCCCGGCACAGCCTATGATGGACTGTATGCCTCTGCCAAATGCCGCTCGGAAGCTGATTGGCTGGTGGGGATGAATGCTAGCCGTGCCTTCACCCTGCGCTACAAAGCTCTCCTTTCTGTCGGCAGAGTGCAGACGCCTACGCTGGCCATTCTCGTGAAGCGGCGTCTTGAAATTGAAAACTTTGTGCCGGAGAGTTTCTGCACTGTAAATGCTGATTATGGCGATTTCAAGGGAACATGGTTCAAGGAAGGCGCTGAAAATGACACACATCTTCCAGACCGTGTAAGCGCGCAGGCCATTGCTGACAAAGTCAAAGGGAAAACAGCCAAAGTCACGCAATGCGAAACACAGCACAAACGTGAATTACCTCCGCAGCTCTATGATCTTACGACGCTTCAGCGGGATGCGAATCGACTTCTTGGTTTCACAGCGGATAAAACATTGAAGCTGGCCCAGAGTCTATATGAAACACATAAAGCACTCACCTATCCGCGTACCGATTCTCGATATCTTCCGCCAGATATGATACCCACGGTAGAGAAAACGCTCCAGTCACTCCCCAGCAGCATGCAACCCTATCTTGCTGATGCCATGCCGGGTGGCCATGTAACGGTCACGAAGCGCACCGTTGATGCCAGTAAGGTGACAGACCATCATGCGCTGATTCCCACTCCAAAAAAGGTTGACCTTGGAAAGCTCTCTCCCGATGAAAGACAGCTGTATGACCTGGTAGCCAGAAGACTGATTTCTGCATTCTATCCAGCGTATGAGTATGACGGTACCAAAGTAATCATGACATGCGAAGAGGAAACCTTTCGTTCCACTGGTCGGGTTGTGACTCAAGAGGGCTGGAAAGCCGTACCGCCCCTGGAAAATCCTCCAAAAACGCGGAGAAAGAAAGTGGAAAACGACGAGGAAGAAGCCGCACTTCCCCCACTTCAGATCAATGATACACGTATCATACAGAATGTATCTATCAAAGAGGATGCGACTAAGCCCCCATCCCAACACACCGATGCTTCGATTCTCTCTGCCATGGAAAACGCCGGAAAGGAGTCAGAGGACGAAGAGATTGTCCGTCAGATGAAAGGCAGCGGAATAGGAACACCGGCGACACGCGCAGCAATCATTGAACGGATTATAAAAGTGGGATATGCAGAGCGGAAAGGCAAGACGCTGCTGGCCACCGACAAAGGTGTCGAGCTAATCCGCATCATGCCCGATGAAATCGCTTCCGCTGAGACCACCGGAAAATGGGAACTGGCCCTGGACAGAATCACCGATGGTAAACAGGATTCCCAGGCCTTTATGCAAAGCATTCGAAAGTTTTCTACTTTTCTGGTTGATTATGCCAAAACCACTTCCGCACAGGCAAACTTTCCAGAGGAAACCCGTTGGGGAAAAGGCAAGAGCAAAGGCTATAAGCAGACAACCATCAAAGATCTCTCCTGTCCTCTATGCGGCAATACTGTCACGGATTCCTCGCTTGCCTTCAGTTGTACTGCCTATGGAAAAACCTGTCAGTTTACATTATGGAAGGATTGCCTTACACGCGGAGGCGGACCGGAGATCAGCGAAAAGCTGTTACGGTTGCTCCTGGAGAAAAAGCAAGTACAGGGCTCCACAGGATTGATTGTCATGGGCGCCGATACTGTAGCTTTTTATCCCAACGGGCGCAGTACACCCAGCATCACGAAGTCGATCCGATATCAGAAAAAAACTACAAAGTGAGGTCACTTTATGCCAGGGCTTTTACGTCGCGAACAGATTGAAGAACGGTATACCTGGAGACTTGAGGATATCTTCCCCACAATCAACGCTTGGGAGGAGTCGTACCATGCAGCGGAACGTTTGCTCGAACAGTTCGGGCATTACCAGGGATCGGTGAAGGATATTCCCAGCGAAGTGATCCGCGCTTACTTTGCGCTCTCTGAAGATATCCTGTATGTTTATTCCTATGCTTTTCTCTTCAGAGAAACCGATAACACGGCACCGACAGCACAGGCGATGTCCGAACGTGCAGAAAGACTGTATGTTCAATTTCAGGCGTCTTCGGCTTTTCTGAAACCCGAACTGCTGTCCCTAAGCGATGAAGCACTATCTGTGCTTCAGGAAGCTCCGGATATGTCGGATTACAGTGAGTTTCTGCGCACACTTCGCCTTGAAAAACAGCATACGCTCTCTGAAAGTGAAGAGGCTCTGCTGGCCGGGATGGGTGAAGTCTGCAGTGCCCCGGAGCGTACCTTCTCCATGCTCACACGCGCAGACATGCACTTCCCGGACATACAATTGCCAGACGGTGAGCTGTCTCCTCTTACTGAAGGCACCTACAGTACATTCATTCACCATGAAAATCAAGAAGTGCGCCGTCAAGCCTTTCATCATCTTTTCTCCGAATACCACGCACTCGGAAACACTTTTGCTACCATCTATGGTGCAAGCGTGAAAAAGGATGTCGCATTGGCAACGGCACGTCATTATGCTTCAGCACGTCAAGCCGCCATGTTACCTCTGGAGATTCCAGAAACCGTCTATGATAACCTCATTTCTGTCATTCATGAGTCGCTTCCTGTGCTGCACCGTTATCTACAACTGCGCAAATCGGTAATGGGTCTTTCTGAACTGCACATGTATGACCTGTATGTCCCTATGATTGAGGACTTTGATATGCATCTCCCCTTTGATACTGCGTTTCAATTGGTATTCGAAGGCCTCAAACCACTCGGATCAGACTATCTTTCCCTGCTTCAGACCGCAAAGGACAATCGCTGGATGGATGTATATCCTGCTATAGGCAAATCCAGCGGGGCGTTTTCCTCCGGAGAACTTGCGCGTGTGCACCCTTATGTACTTCTCAATCATAACGATAACCTCGAATCTGCATTTACCATTGCCCATGAATTGGGCCACAGTATGCACTCCTATTACAGCAATCATACGCAGCCCTTCCCCAAGCAGGATTACAGCACATTCGTTGCAGAGGTTGCAAGCATATGTAATGAAGCCATTATGATGCGCTATCTTTTGGAACAATACACCGATCAAAAGACAACCTTGTTCCTCCTTAACCACTTCCTGGAGCAGTTCCGCACGACCTGCTTCCGCCAGACGATGCTCGCAGAATTCGAAATGCAAGTGCACGAGATGGCGCAACGCGGCGTACCCCTGACTTGCGAAAAGCTTTCAGAAACCTACAAATCGCTCAATGATCTCTATTACGGCCCGGTCTGCTTCGTTGATCCGCTCATCGGAGACGAATGGATGCGTATTCCGCATTTTTATAGTGCTTTCTATGTCTATGTATACGCTACCGGGCTGTGTGCTGCTGTATCCCTCTCCGATAAGATACTTGGCGAAGGTGATCGTGCTGTTGCAGATTACAAACGGTTTCTTTCTGCAGGGTCCTCCGTTCCGCCTCTGGAAGCCCTAAAACTTGCAGGCATCGATATGGAAGATCCTGAAGTGCTGCGCAGTGCGATACATGTTTTCTCAGATATTCTTGACCGCTTTGAAAATGCAGTAAAGGAAGGATAAACAACATGATGCAGGGATATGAGCGAGAAAAAGCACTCGCATATATGATGACACATCTTAATTACGCCGCACACAAGGAGCTTGGCGATCTGATTGATTCCCTCCTCGCACAGTGCATTGACGCAGACATGGCCTACATGCATGAGGCGGGTGTCCTGGATGACGAAGGATTTTCTGGCGGAGAATGGTATGAGGAAGACGACGCTTTTGAGTTCATTGTGGACAGGATCGCACAGCAGAATGCCTTTACTCCAGAACAGGCAGTGAGTGCTGCGCTGCTGGTGAATGAGTTTATGGATCTGCAGGCAGCCTTCATGGAAAAAGCAGGCCTCGCCAGCAATGAATAATGAATAAGGCAACATGAACAGACCGGGCAGTCGGCGTAAACACCGACTGCCCGGTCTGCTTATCTCCTGTCATCAGACAGGCATAACCTTATTCTCTTTGTCAAGCATGGTGGAATCAATTTTCATCTGCTGTGCCTGACGATATTCAAAGAACTTGGGTGCAACTTTCGGGAACATGGCATAAGTGAGCACATCTTCCTCCTTCTGATACCACTGACGCATTTCGCTCTTCAGGGTTTCAAGCTCCGGCGGAAGCGTATCGGCGAAACGAGAGGTAATCACCTTATCTGAACCGATGCACTTTTTGCGCACTTCCTCGTTGACGTTCCCGGGAAGCTTACCGTACTCACCGCGCAGAAGGCCCTTGGATTCGTTGGTAACGACCTTATAGCGTTCACCATACAGGATATTCATGACAGCCTGTGTACCGACGATCTGGGAGGTCGGTGTAACCAGCGGCGGGAAGCCGAAGTCTTCACGGACACGCGGAACCTCTGCGAGCACGTCATAGTACTTATCCATCGCATTGGCACCCTTGAGCTGTCCAATGAGATTGGAGAGCATACCGCCAGGTACCTGATACTGCAGCGTCTTGACGTCAACAGCCAGAACACGGCCGGGATCACGGAAGCCATCTGCGGTCAGACGATCTGCCACAGTACGGAAATAGGTAGCCAGGTCTGCGAGAAGATTGAGATCAATCCCGGTATCATATTCACTGCCCTGAAGCGTAGCAACCAGTGATTCGGTTGCAGGCTGAGAAGTGCCGCTTGCAAGCGGAGAAAGGCAGGTATCCACTACGTCAGCACCTGCTTCGATGGACTTGAGAAGCACCATATCGCCGGTACCGGTCGTGTTGTGCGTATGGATCACAATAGGCAACTTTGTGGCGCTCTTCAGACGCTTTACAAGAGAATATGCATCGTACGGAAGCAACAGGTTCGCCATGTCCTTGATACAAATCAAGTCTGCCCCCATTGCCTCAATCTCCTGTGCCAGCTTGACAAAGTAATCTTCGTTGTGCACAGGACTCTTGGTGCAGGAGAGCGCAATTTCGGCAATTCCGCCGTACTTCTTGGTAGCCTTGACAGCCGTCTGCATGTTGCGCAGGTCGTTGAGTGCATCAAAGCACCGAATGATATCAATGCCGTTCTCCACTGCCTTCTTGACGAAGAAGTCTACGACATCATCGGAGTAAGGACGATATCCCAGCAGATTCTGACCGCGTAGAAGCATCTGGGTCTTGGTATTGGGAAGCGCTTTGCGCAGAAGGCGGAGACGCTCCCAGGGATCTTCGTTCAGGAAACGGATACACGCATCATACGTGGCGCCACCCCAGCATTCCAGCGAAT